>JBQCFO010000328.1:0-13709 GCA_051959055.1 Ginsengibacter sp.
ACTTTTTATTCTTTGCATCTTTTTCTCATTCCATATCTTCACCACTTTTTTGAACTTATTTTTGTTTATGCAAAAACTATTATTGATATTTTTTATTCTAAATGTGTTTACTCTTTCTGCCCAAAAGATCGAAGGCACGGTTAAGGATGCAGAAGGAAATCTGTTACCTTTTGCTTCTATTCTGGTAAAAGGCACTTCCACAGGCGTTACAGCCAATAATCATGGTGAATATGGTATCACTCTTGCTCCCGGAAAATATACTTTGGTTTGTTATTATGTTGGCTACGCTTCTGCAGAAAAAACCGTCTCTTTAAATTCAATAGATCAAAAAATAAATTTTGTTTTAACGGTTCAGAAATTAACTTTGAAAGAAGTAATCGTAAAAGGACACAGCGAAGATCCTGCCTATGAAATTATACGTCAGGCGATAAAAAAACGACCGTTTTATGAAAACCAGGTAAAAGCATTTGAAGCACAGGTTTACATCAAAGGTCTTATTAAACTAAAAAGCCTTCCCAATAAAATATTCGGTCAAAAAATTCCTGACGAAGACAGAGTTGATATGGGTATTGATTCTTCGGGAAAAGGAATTATTTATTTGTCTGAATCTGTACAAAAAATATCTGCACAGGAACCGGATAAATTCAAGTTAGAAGTCATCTCCAGCCGGGTAAGCGGAAGTAATGGATTTGGATTTGATTTTCCTGTTTTTATTGACTTTTATAAAAATAATGTCAACGTTTTTGCTTCACAATTAAATCCGCGAGGCTTCATTTCGCCAATCGCAGATGGCGCTTTGAATTATTATAAATATAAATTTCTCGGTAGTTTTTTTGAAGATGGAAATGAAGTGAACGTTATAACGGTTATGCCTAAACGTAACTATGAACCCTTATTTTCAGGCATTATTAATATCACAGAAAATGACTGGCGCATTTATAGCTGTAATCTTTCTCTTACAAAAGAATCTCAGTTGCAAATTTTGGATACGCTGCAAATTTCTCAACTATTTGTCCCGGTGGAAAAAGACATCTGGAGAATCAAAAACCAGGTATTGCATTTCAGTTTTGATCAGCTTGGATTAAAAGCTGAAGGTAATTTTGTAAATGTTTATTCCAAATATGATCTAAATCCAAATTTTTCAAAAGATTATTTTAACCGGGTGGTAATAAAATATGATACCGCCGTAAACAAAAAGCCTCATTCGTATTGGGATTCTGTACGGCCTGTACCTCTGGAGCCCGAAGAAATAAAAGATTACAAAACCAAAGACAGCGCTTTTGCTGCCCGGAAAGATTCGGTAACGAATATCGATTCGCTCAGAAAAAAGCAAGGTACGGTTACTGTGTGGCAGATTTTATGGAAAGGTGTAAATCGTACTCATTATCGTTATAACGATAATTACCAGATTGAGTTTGATCCTTTGTTAAAGACGCTGCAATATAATACAGTAGAAGGTTTGGCTATCAATCCCTCATTGGTGATATCCAAATATGTAAAAAGCCTGAATACAGAAATCAGTTTTATCGGAGACGTACGGTATGGATTTAATAACCGGCATATTAATCCCTGGGCGGGTTTTAAATTTACCAGCAAAGAGCATTTTGATCCGGATAAAGGAATGAAAAACCAATCATTTTTTGTTGCAGGAGGAAAACGTGTAAGCCAGTTTTTTAAAGAAAGCAATATAACAGGGCTAGGTAATAGTATTGGCACTTTACTGTATGGAAGAAATGATATGAAGATCTATGAAAATTATTTTGCAAAAAGTGGTTTTCAAAAAAAGTGGGAGAGTGGTATTTCCTTTCTGATCGAAGGCGAATATGAAGACCGTTTGCCGGTGAATAATACTACCGATTTTGTTTTAAACGATAAGTGGCAGGGCAGGCTTACTCCAGATTATCCTGTAGAAATTATGTCTTCACAATTCACTCGGCATCAGGCGGTTCTTGTGCATGCATCTGTAAGTGCTACTCCTGGCCAGCGTTACATTGAATTTCCGAAATATAAAATGGCGATTGGTTCCAAATACCCAACCTTTACTTTTGATTACACAAAAGGAATAAAAAATATTTTTGGAAGTGATGTGGATTATGATAAATGGGCATTGAATATTGCCGACAACGCAAATTTAAAGCTGGCAGGATTTATAAAATATAGTGTAACGCTTGGTGGATTTTTAAATGCAAAATCTGTGTTTGCCCAGGATTATAAACATTATTATGCCAGTTTTTCTCACATAGCCGGTGAATATGTAAGGTCTTTGCAAATCGCTTCTGATTATCAGTTTAGCAATGATGCGCCTTTTTATACAGAGTTTCTTTTTGAGCATCATTCCAACGGCTTGATTACAAATAAAATTCCCTTACTAAAGAAACTAAACTGGAACCTGGTAGAAGGAACGAACGCTCTTTATATAAATCCTAATACAAAATACGCGGAAGTATTTGTTGGCCTCGAAAATATTTTTAAAATTTTCAGAGTAGATTTTGTTACAGGTTTTCAAAATGGTTTCAAACCGGTTTATACGTATCGTGTTGGCTTTGGAGGCTTATTGGGTGCGCCTTTCAATGCACAAAGATTTAAAAGAACAGAAAAGATTATTGATGTTTGGTGAACTTAGGATTCGGTAAAACAGGAAATAACAAGAATTTCTGTTTCGTAAAATTTATGCTGGTTGTAAAGAATACTGAACGATATTACCTGCAGTAAACAAACAAATAAACCGACTTCCTATTTCTTCTTCACGACAATTTTCTCAGTATATTCTTCGATTACATTATTAAAGAATTGGCGTGCTTCTGCAAACTTTTCAGCAGGAATCACATTCTGAGAAAGTTCAAGAAAAGCAATCGAAGTTATCGTGTTTGCTTTCCCATCGTATAGGTAGTTTGTTTTAAAATGACCATAATCGAATTTAGTATCTCGGGCTTTCGGAAGATTCTCCACCGTATAATTTTCAGGAAGCAGATAAACAGTTGTATCAGTTTTGATAAAAGGGAAAGGACAATAAAAAGATTTGGTTCTTTTTTCGGTTGATGGTAAAGTGTAATTCCATATTTTATAAATTCTTGGATTCAAAAACATTTTATTGCCGGCAGTAAATTCAGGGACTTTTTCAATTTTTAAACTGAAAGAAGTTTTGGCTAAATTATTTTCATTGCCGTTTGAAAGTTCAAATTCGTCGGGCTGCAAAAACCCTAATTTGCTAACCAGATATTCTTTTTGATCGTCTTTTTTTTCATTCATTACATTCTCTATAATCTCTTCTTTGTATTCTCCTTTTGTTTTCAAAACGCTTTCACTTTCACCCGAGGAATTTTCATTGAGAATTATTTTTGAGGTTAGATTAAAAGTGTTTTCAGAAGCTTTGCTTTTTGGTGTGGGCACCAAAACTCCGCCTTCAGGTGTTATTAATAAAGCATTTCTATTTTCCGTAAAACTGCCCAACACGCCAGCGTCTGTAGAAGTACTGGTACATTCAAGCCATGTGGTATCTTTATTAGCGGGTACACAAAGAATGACATGGTTGAATGAATTATGAGGGAATGCAGGATCAACCGGTTGCTTGTTATATTTCGCATTGATTAATGCAGGATAAGATACAATACCGACCGCATCGAGAATTGCTTTCATGTAGTTTGATAATGCCTTGCAATCACCATATTTCTTTTTATCAACGAAATTTGCATCAAAAGGTTTGAAGCCTCCAATGCCTAACTGGATGCTAACATATCTGAAATTGTTTTGTAAATAACTATAAAGTATTTGAATTTTTTCTTTTTCAGTTTTTGCGTCTTTCACCATCTCTTTTAAAAATATTCTTGTATTGTCAGACAGGTTTAAAGAACCTTTAGAAAGGGTTGCATACCAAAATCCAAAATTTTTCCATGAGGAAAGTTCGCCTTCATTTCCATCCATCGAAAATTTATTAGGCGATAAAAGAATCGCAGGATAGCTGCTTTCATAGCTAACTGCGCCTTCTTCATACGGAACCGAAGCAAGATTTTTCACCTCCCATAAATAGGTTTTGTTTTTCCCGGAAGTGCTAACAGAGGGATTTAAAGCAATATGTTGAGCTTTGAACTTTAAATCAAGATCAGCAGGAACAGTCGCTGTGTAACTGGAGTATTCCACGGATTGTTCGGGCATTTGGATGTGGTAATCAGGATAGTTTAAAGTGCCTTTATATTTGAATTGATAATCGAATTGAACGGTAACAGGATAGGAGGGAGTAGCTACCTGAAAAAAATAAACTTTTCCGTCAACCACAAGACCATCGCCCGTTGCAATAGATTTCATTTCTTTCATTTTGTACCGGTTCACTTGTTTGCCTTTAGCATCAAACACTTTTATTTCTGCATCTTCGAGTCTTTTAAATTCATCAGAGTATTCTTTAAAATATAAAATATACTCAGCTTCTGCATCCAGGATTGTATAAACCTCATGAATTGAAAGCCGCGCATAGTCTATATCTTTTACTTCAAAATTTATTTTCTCTTCCCGTTTTATGCTGTGTGCGTTTTCTTTTAGAGCTGAAGGAATTGTTGAAGCATCATAAATGTTTGTTTGAGAAAAACATTCGGTAACCATGAAGCAAAATAAAATGCTCATTAAATATTTTTTCATCAGGCGTTAGTTTTTTTCTTCTTAATTACAATTTGTTCATTCAGTGTACTGAAAAGTTTTTTATAAAATTCCTGTAATAAAGGATAGGTTGATGCAACATAAAATGATTTGGAAAAATCCAGGTTAATTCTGAAATCAATAGAATTATCTCCTGGTTGTATCAGACGTTGAAGACTAATGCTTGTATCCGGCATGATCATTCTAACGTTCTTTGGAAGTTCATCAAATTCGTAACCATCGGGAATTATTACCTTTCCTACAATTGTATAAGATTTACGATAATTAAAATCAATATCCGTTTTCCGGTCATCTGCAATGAAAGGATTTTTTTCAAGTCCCTGGAAGAGATTTAAAGTAAAATATTTATATTCACCGGAAGAATTTACAGGTAGAGAAAAATCGAGTTTTTGTTCCAGGGGCATGCTGTCTTTATCCTGATTTTCTACTTTTATATTTTCGACTTTAACGGCACTGAAATCTTTTGTAAAGTAATCTTTGAAATTACTTTTGTCTTCTACCCATTTTTTAACGCGGGGATTCTTTGCATATCCAAAGCTATAAACCGTTGCTTGTCCTTTCATTTGACCATCAGGAGTGATTTCTGTATATAATGTAACCGTATTGCGCCAGGTGTCTTTATGGTTGGTTAATGTGATCCAGCCACCAAGATCATTATCAACAATAAAAGCATCGTTGTTTAAAACATCATAGGGAGTGAGATAAGCTGGATTGTATTTATCAGCGGCATTCAAAATGTATCGTTTTTGCCCGATAAATACACAAGTCATTGTATTATTAAATTGTTGTAAAAAAGGATACAAAGTATTTACTGTCCCGTTGTCTTTGGTACTTACCAACAGCGGGTAAGCATTTATCCCTGCATCTCTCAGCAGATCAATGAGAATAAAATTGAGCTCTGCATTGCTCCCTGATTTTTTATCCCACGCCGATTTTATGCCATCTGAAGAATAAATACTTTCCTTGCCATTCCAGTTCATATTTCTGCGCACATAGTCGTGAATTAAAATCATTTTCTGATAATCGTCCTGTACATTTTTTAAAGAATCATCGAGAGATTTGGTATGAGGAAGATTTTTTCTCAGTTGCAGGCCAAAGTCTTCATCTTCCAGCAGATCCTTGGTAAGTTTTGGCCAGGTAGATTGTATCTCTTCTACTTCTCCATTGCCATATACAATGCGGCCTAACTGCATGACGATGCGTTGCAGATAATCTTTTTCGGCTCCCATAAAAGGTTCATCCCTCAATGCCGGGATGTTTTTTAAAATGTATTTTTTTTCTTCTGAACGGGTAGAAATCGAGCTGCCCTTGTATAATAAATTATCGTTCACGACTTCATCCTTCTGTTCAATCTGCTGATAAGCCAATATTTGTGTTGCAAAGCGAAAAACAGATGGAATACGGATCTGGTACAAACTGATTCGTGTAGGAATATCATCCTGAAAATACCAGTCATCAAGATCGCGAATGGATTTTTTTGTATCTATATATTTATACTCTATTACACTTCCCACTTTTACATCAGGCATGGTAAATGAAACTTCTGATACTTTGTTGTTTAGTTTCTTTATGTAAACAGAAGATTTTTCCAGTTTGGTTGTAACTACATTTCCGGCATTATCAATGTTATAAGTAATGCCTGAAATGCCTCTTATCTCTTCATAACCCGATTTGCTGTAGAAATGTAATTTGATATTCGCTTGATCAAGTCCTTTTTCCTTTAAAATTTTTATGCGTGTTCTTCTGTTTGTAACGATTTTAAAATCTTCTGCCACAATATCGTAATGAACCTCACCATAATTCAGCAAAGTGTATGCTTCTGCGTCTTTATCAAATTCGCATTCTTTTAATAGCAGGTCTTGTTTATCAATCTTTCCATAAGGGGGCAGTTCCTTTTGTGCTAAAATAGTTGTGCAGGCAAATACAAGCAGTAAAGCCAGGGCATGTTTTCTCATTGTTTTGGTTAATTTGATGGTAAAAACGATTAATAAAAATAAATTTATTTAAAAATAGTAAAACGCTTAAAACGATAATTAAATTATATATGCCCGGAAAATAATTAATAAAACAAATGCTTTTCCAGCGTAGTTTTGAAGCACAGTAATTTACAGAAGCAGTAAAAGCACTTTTAATTCTATTCTAGAATTTGTCTATCGTTACTCCCAAACCATGCTCATCGGTATAAATTATTTTTCCATAATCAAACTTTACACCTTTTGCTACATCTTCAGCAAGAAGCAAGGGGCCATCCATATCTACATAATCCAGCATAGGCAACAGTTGTGCAATTGCAGCAGTACCAATAGAACTTTCGTTCATACAACCTATCATTACTTTCATTCCTAAAGAACGGGCGTTTTTTATCATTCTTAATGCAGGAGTGATACCACTACATTTTGTCAATTTAATATTGATTCCATAAAAGTATCCTTTGCATTTTTCAACATCATGTTCAGAAACACAGCTTTCATCGGCAATCAGCGGCAGGGGAGAATTTTCGTACAAAAATTTCATTCCTTCCCAATCATCTTTTGCCAATGGCTGTTCAATAAATTCAACATTTAATTCTTTGAAAATTTTTATTTTTTGCAAAGCGTCTTCTGCTTTCCATGCGGCATTTGCATCAATTCTAAAAACAGCATCAGTGTGTTTTCTCAATTGTTCCATTATTTCAATATCGTTATCAGTACCTAACTTAATTTTATAAATTGGCCATGGTGTTTCTTTCATTTTAGCGGCCATATTTTCAATAGTATCTATGCCGATGGTAATATCTGTGAGCGGGTTTTTTGAGATATCAAGGTTCCATAACTGATGTAATTGTTTACGCTTCATTTTACCATAAATATCCCAACCAGCCATATCCAATGCACAAACTAAAAACGGATTATCCGGGAGGAGATGATGGAGATAATGCCAATATCTTTCTGGTTCCGTAAACGAAAATTTTTCAATCAATTTTTTTTTCGACTCAATGTCGGCAATCATTTTTTCGACTGGAATATTGTAATAGGTAATTGCCGGTGCTTCGCCATAACCTTTGATGCCAAAGAACTCCAGTTCTACCAATAACGCCGGTTGATGAGTTTTTGTTCCTTTTGAAATGGTAAATGGATGTTTAAATCTCAGATCCGATTTTTTGTAACGTAAATTCATAAAATGTTTCTCCCGCTTTCCTTTATATATTTTTTTAATTCTTCATTAAATTGATCTTCTTTTAACAATGTTTCCATATTCAAATGCATCCGGTAATGCCAATAATGATTCGGATCGGAGGGAAGATTTATTCTTTCTTCCTGGGGATTTTCCCGTCGAAGCTTCTCATTCATGCCGAGCAGATCAGCAAGCTGGAAAATACTCCACATAGCCGGAGAATACAGATGTTGCAAAATAATTTTTTTGTTGATCCAGGGTTCGCAATGAAATGGCGCTTCACCATATTGGCCAAGCATATAATTGTAAAATCTTTGAGTTTGTATGCGGTTTTCTTCCCACCAGGCGCGGATTGTACTCATGTCGTGTGTTGAGGGAGTGACGACCGACATATAGGGTGCATCATTCGGATGAAAAAATTCAGCTCCGGGTGTTTTTGGCATACGTTCAATTTCCAGACCTAAAATTCCTAATTCACGCATTACTTCCGGTACACATGGTGGCACCATTCCAAGATCTTCACCGCAAACCAGAATGTTGGTATTCCGTTTTAAAGACGGCAATTTTTTCATGGCTTCTTTTTTCCAAAAATCATTTTGCCGGTAATAGAAATAATCAATGTAAAGTGGCCATAAAACACTTTTTGTATGATTATCCAGCATCAAAAAAGAAGAAGTTTTGTCTAATGAAATTCTGAAATGAAATTTTTGTCCGTTTGAATTTTCTTCTTCAAAAAGAATTACATTGCTTATTAGATCAAACAATCCATTTTTTATGAATTGGTCTTCATCTTTTTTTAAAAATTCTGCGACTTTTGCCTGGGTATTTACAAATTCTTTTATCGTGAAATTCTCATTGTCATTTTTGTCCAGATACTTTTCTTTTATTTCATCTTTTCTTTCTTTAAAAATATTTGTCAACACTTCTTCTGTGATAAAAGGTTGACAATAACGGTCATGGTTAAACGAAATATTTCTTTGATAGAATTCCGAAATATCAACAGGAATGGCCGGAACAAACCTTCCCATTATGCCCTGGAGGGCATTCATTGGAATACTCCAGATTCTGAAAAAACCCAGAATGTGATCGATTCTAAAGGAGTCAAAATAATTACTCATCTGATCAAAACGTCTGCGCCACCAGTTGTAATTATCTTTACTCATTTCTTCCCAGTTATATGTTGGAAATCCCCAGTTCTGGCCTTTTACAGCAAAATCATCTGGCGGTGCCCCGGCCTGTTCATCCATGTTGTACAAAGCAGGATTGACCCACGCATCGCAGCCAAAACGATATACGCCAATGGGGATATCGCCTTTCAGAACTATTTTTTGACGGTGGGCATAATCTGACACTTCCTTCATTTGCAAATGCAGATGATATTGAACAAAATAGAAAAATAAAATCTTATCATAATGATCCTCTGAAGGAGAGACCAGCTTTTGGATCCTCTGTTCATTATAGCTTTTGTTACTTTTCCATTTAGAAAAATCAGATGTTTTGTATTTGTCACGCAAATAGCAGAATGCAGCGTATGGGACAAGCCAATGCCGGTTTAAGTCGAAGAATTGAAAATAATCCAGGTCATTTTTAAAATGATTTTTCTTTACTTCAAATAATTCTTTCAGAGCTGAAATCTTCAATTTCATAGCCTTTTCATAATCAAATTCTTTCAGTTCATTCAGATGTTTTTGTTTTCTTTTAAGTGGTTTTAATATTGAAGAGAATTCTTTTCCGGCTACCTTTTCCAGGTTAATATAAATGGGATGGAGGGCAAATGCAGAAATGGCTGCATAAGGATAAGAGTCGCGCCAGCTCTGATAAGCTGAAGTATCGTTAATTGGTAACAACTGGATTAATCTTAATCCCGTTTTTTTTGCCCAATCAATCAACAATTTAATGTCGGAAAATTCTCCAACACCAAAGCTTTTTTGTGAACGCAAACTAAAAACAGGAATTGAAACACCTGCTCCTCTCCACATGGAAGGCTGGTAATTTACAAATCCATCATTAAAAATTGTGGTTCCTTTTTCTTCTTCTTCAAACTTGCGGATAATCCGGTTTTCTCCACTTTCAAAACTGATAAATTTTTCTTCGGAGATATTATAAATCCCGTATTTATAAGTGGCGGGCCACTCATTTTCTTCCAGGAAGATACTGGCGGTATACCAGTTATTTTCAGGCGCCAGAATTATAGGATCTTTTGTGTTCCAGTTTCTCAAATTCCTGGTAGATCCGCACAGGCAAATTGTTTCTCCCGGGTTTAGTAACGGGGCTTTTACCCGAAAAATATGATTTATCTTCTTTGCCTTTGCTATTTTTATTTTTGTAACTGGAGGCAATAATACTTTGCTAAATGCCCGGGAAAAAAATACATTTGATACGTTCCCAGCAGCATTCCAGGTATCAAAAACAGAATAAGATTTTGATTTTTTTGATGAAATATCTATAAAGCGATTTTCTTCAGCATCAAAAATTTTTATTCCTTTTTTATCTTTTAAAATATATTTATAATGGATGATATCATCAAAATCTTCCGGAAAGTCAATAATTACCCGCCAGAAATCTTCATTGTACCATACCATGGGAATTGATTTTGAAGGATCATTGTCACCTAAAAATTTATTATTCCCTGAAATAAATATGTCCTCACTAAAAACAGTAGAATATCTAATGTAAAAGCTAATCTTCATTTTTTAAAATGGATAAAAAAACACAATTTAGTCCGTTTGCTTTAAAATGTAAAAAATACACAGTCAATTTAATTTTATAAATAATATCTGTCAATTCCACATTCAAATAAAACTCCACAGAAAAAGTAAAGATAACATCATTTAAATCCCTACGCTATCGAAGCCATATCAATTCATATAAAAAAAATTTTTTTCCAAAGAAAAAAGTATAAATTTGTACTAAGGGAATAAAAATATTATACCATGATAAAAAAGAAACAACCGAAAAGCTATATTGTAGGAGAAGAATCTTTAAACGGCGGCATTCTTGCTGAGCCGGAAATTGCCTACGGAAAAAACTATCAATTCGATGTTATCCTTTCAAACGCTACGCAAAAACCAGAAAGCCAGTTGTCTGCTTTTGAAAAGATGCATATTGTACGCGACGGAGTAACCAAAAAAGATTTAGAGCTCTTAAAAAATAAGGCAGATTTAGATTATACAATGCTGGCAAAAGCTTTGTCAGTCACCCGTGCTACATTAATCAATAAAAAGAGGGGTGAAAGGTTTGGTGCTGGCCTTAGTGAAAAAATAGTAGGAATGGCAGATCTTTATTCGTATGGTTTTGAAGTCTTTGAAGACAAAGACCGTTTTAACCAATGGATGTCAAAGCCAAATAAAGCGCTGGGCGGCCAAATTCCATACGATTTGATTGATAACCAATTTGGCCGTGAAGAAGTAAAAAATCTTATTGGAAGAATAGACTATGGTATTTATTCCTAATTACTTAAATACATAAATGTTAGTTTACAGAGTTGGAAAAACCAAACATGCAAATGATTTATCGGGTGAAGGTGCTAAAATAAATGGAGGCAGATGGAATCATAAATCTATTCCCTGCTTATATACTTCTGAAAGTCGTGCGCTTTCGTTATTGGAATATACGGTAAATGTAAATGTCGAAGAAATACCCCGGGCATTAAGCATTACTACAATTGAAATTCCAGATTCGGAAATTTTGATAATCAACGAAGAATCACTGCCTGGAAATTGGCAAAAAGTGCCTGCACCTACTTCTACCCAGGATTTTGGTTCCGGTTTAATAAAGAGTTCAAAAAAAGCTGCGCTTCGGATTCCTTCTTCTGTAATTCCGGAAGAGTTTAATTATATTTTGAATCCGCTTCATATAAATAGTAGAAATTTCAAAATAAAATCAATAACTGACCTGGTATATGATATAAGAATAAAATTAGTATGACTTTATTTTTCTGAAATTTTGATGCTTCAGTAAAGGAACAAATAAGGCTGATTTGTGTTTTAATTTATCAAATTGTATTCAGCAGTAATGAACAAAAAACACAGCTTTCCTGCTTTTAATAAATCTATATTTTAAACAGAATAAATGAAAAGCACCCCTTGCAAGGATTATCAGAAATATCTTTTGATGATGCGCAGTTGATGAGTGCGTTGCTTGGTTTCAAGATTTAAAATTCCCTGGGTATCTATTTTATCAATTCTTACTTTTCCGGAGGAATGAATGATTTCATGGTCATTTAACAAAATCCCCACATGAATAATTTTCCCATTCTCATTATCAAAAAAAGCAAGATCGCCGCATTGGGCTTCCTGTAAAAAATTTACAGTATTTCCAACCTCTGCCTGCTGCCAGGCATCACGTGGAAGATAAACATTTAAGAGTTTGTAAACGGCTTGCGCATAACCACTGCAATCAATCCCGAAAACAGATTTTCCGCCCCACAAATAAGAAGTGTTTAAAAATTTAAAAGCAATTTGTTTGATTTGTTTTGGGTTAATTTTCACTTCCTCGGGATCCCATACTTTTCCTTTAAACTGAACTGAATTTCTGCGCCAAAATGCCTTTCCGTTTTTAAAAGCACTTAATGAACTTCCCATGGGTACATACATGATATGACCGTTATAATCTACTTCATTTATCCAATCAGATGTAAGGTCTTTATCAGTTTTCTGAAAATGGCTTTCATCTATTTCTGCAAGATGGCTTTGCTGAACCCATCCCTGATAGCTATCATATTTTAATTGAATTTTTACCCAGTTATCTGCAGTTTTTTCAAGAATAAAAGATTTTTCTCCAAATAATTGTTGCGATACCATTTCTGATTTGTGTGAAGGTTCTGCTCTCATAGGGCTTACTGGTACACAACACACCATATATTCCATAAGTTCGATAATGTTTTTGCAAATGTAAATTATGGAAATTAATTAAGTTTACATCTTTACTAAAAATACTAATCATTTTTGAAATCTGATAAGTACAATCATATCACAGATGCAGAATTGCTGCGCAATTTCTATAAAGACCACGATAATAAATGGTTAGGGATTTTGCTGCCGCGATATACGCTGCTCTTACTTGGGGTGTGTATGAAGTATTTAAAAAATGAAGAAGATTCGCGTGATTGTGTGCAGCAAATTTTTTTAAAAGTGATTAACGAATTGCATAAATATAAAGTTGATTATTTTAAAAGCTGGATTTATATGATTGCAAAAAACCATTGTCTGATGAAACTTCGTGGCAATAAAAATATTTCTGTAGAATTAAACGAAAAAATAATTTCCGCGGAGGATGGGCAAATTAATAAAACTGATTTGATTGAAAAAGAAACGCTTCTCATGAAAATGCAATATGCCATAAAACAATTAAATCCCGATCAACAGGAATGTGTAAATTTATTTTATCTTCAAAAAAAATCTTATTCAGAAGTTTCGGAAATAACAGGGTTTAGCATGCTGCAAGTAAAAAGCCATTTGCAAAATGGCAAAAGAAAATTGAAGCTATTGATGGGAATTGGTTGAAGGTTGAAGGTTGAAGGTTCAAGGTTGATTAAATTATAGAAATTATTATGGTAAGTGAATGATGAATTATTAAACATATTATCTAACAGCAATAAAGATATCGACAATCAACAGTTGATGGATTATCTCAGCAATAACTTATCTGCTGAAGAAAAGCATGAATTTGAGAGAATCCTTGTCGATTCTGATTTGGCAAGCGATGCAATTGACGGCCTAAATCAATTTAAAAATAAAAAAGATCCTGTTGCTTTTGCCGGGCAATTAAATCGGAATCTGCAAAAACAATTGCATCAAAAGAAAATCATCAAAGAAAAACATCGCATCAAAGATATGCTGTGGCTCTATTTTTCTGTGTTACTTATTATAATAATAGTTCTCATTACATTTTTTCTCATTTTTAAGTTT
>JBQCFO010000329.1:0-4524 GCA_051959055.1 Ginsengibacter sp.
GGTAAAATAAAGTCGTTTGCAGTAAGCGTTGTTTCTGAAACCATGTTTCTGATTGCAGGATTGTTTCTTAAAATTCGATATCTTTTTTGTAAGTACATCTTTATAAGATTTTTAATGATTGAGGGTTCCTGTTTGTATTAAAAACTCTTAATACAAGAACTGTATTTTCTACTATTTGAAAAATAATAACAAAAGGAAAGGTTTTAACTTTTATATCACGGATATTTTTATCTCCATTGATGAAACTATAAAACTGCGGGTGTTCGGACAATTTCGAATACGCCTCCTCAACTGATTTTAAAAATCTTTCCCCGAGGCAGATAGATTGTGCTTCATAATAAAGATAAGCATCGTCAGTTTCCTGGTAAGCAGTAAACGAAACTTTTAATTGGTATCTCATCTTTTTTTGCTTCTGATCAACTTGTGGGCTTCTTCAGGTGTGTAAGTAGTTTCAGGATGTGCTAACATTTCATCCTTAATTCTATAAAATTCCTGTATTTCATCCTGAGAATATTCCTGTTCAGTATCATTATATTCATTCGCTAATGCGATCATTAGACTCATTAGTTTTTCGTCAGCATTCTCAATGATTTCTTTTAATACCTCTTTTTTGTCAGTTAGAGCCATCGTGATTATTTTTTACAAATTTACCTGAAATTTCATCATTTATTTTAATCTACCCATTCTTGTGGATTTAAACAAACCTGTAACAATTTCTCTTCTTCGCTGCCTTTTTCCGGATGAAAATTATATTCAAAACGCACTGTTGGTGGCAGACTCATTAAAATACTTTCTGTTCTGCCATTGGTTTTTAAGCCGAACAAAGTACCTCGGTCGTGAATGAGATTGAATTCCACATAACGACCTCTTCTTATTTCCTGCCAATGCTTTTGGTGAATGGAGAATGGAGAATTTTTGCGCTTCTCCACAATTGGAAGATAAGCCGGAATGAACGCGTCACCACAGGCTTTGCTGAAGTTCATCCAGAAATGAACGTCTTTGTTTTTTGTTGGTTTTTGATAATCATAAAAAATTCCACCAATGCCTCTGCGCTCGTTATTTCTATGAGTATTCACAAAATAATCATCACAATTTTTTTTGAATGTTGGATAAAAAGAAAGATCAAATTCATTACAAATATTTTTATAAGTGAGATGAAAATGCCGCGCATCTTCTTCAAACAAATAATAAGGCGTAAGATCTGTGCCACCGCCAAACCAACGATCAATTACTTCATCTTTTTCATTGTACAATTCAAACATGCGGTAATTGCAATGAACGGTTGGCACAAAAGGATTGACAGGATGAAGCACTAAACTTAAACCACAGGCAAACCATTTTACGCCATCAATTTTTAATTGCGTTTTCATGGCTTCAGAAACATTTCCAAAAACAACCGAAGTATTTACTCCTCCTTTTTCAAAAACATTTCCATCAGCGATCACTCTTGTTTTTCCTCCGCCACCTTCCGATCTCTGCCATTGGTCTTCTACAAATTTTGCTTTGCCATCGCAAGCCTCTAAAGCAGCACAGATACGGTTTTGAAGCGATTCAATATATTCAATCCATATAGATGTAATATTCATCTTAAAGTTCATTTACTGTTTCTCATTCCCCTTCTCTGAGTTAGGAGAAGCTTTTCACCGCATCCACAAAAGCCTGCGCATTCTTTACCGGAATATTCGGAGTGATTCCATGGCCAAGGTTCACAATGTATTTCTGAACCCCAAATTCACTGATCATTTTCTTCACTTCTTTTTTAATTTCTGTAACTGGTAATAATAATTTTGCCGGATCAAAATTTCCCTGCAGTGTAATTTTATTTTGTGTCATTTCTCTTGCCATCTTTGGAGAAATGCACCAATCAATTCCTAAACCAGAAGCGCTGCTTTCACTCAATTCTTTCAACGCATACCAGCTTCCTTTCGGAAATAATATGACCGGTGCATGCCCTTTCAAAGCATCAGCAATCTGAATTAAATAGGGTTGGGCAAATCGTTTAAAATCTTCAGGACTCAAACAACCACTCCAGCTATCAAAAACCTGCAGAACATCAGCACCAGCCTTGGTTTGAGCTTTTAAATACTGAATAGTTGTGTCAGTAATTTTTTGTAATAATTGATGTGCGAGCTGAGGTTCAGTAAAACAAAATTGTTTTGCTTTTTCCCACGTTTTACTTCCTTTTCCTTCTACCATATAACACAAAATCGTCCATGGGGCACCTGCAAATCCAATCAAGGGAACTTCGCCATTTAATTCCTGTTTTGTCAATGTCAAAGCCTTCATCACATAACGGAGTTTCTCTTCGACAGCATCAGTAAACAAAGAAATAATGTCTTTTTCTGTTTTGATAACATTAGGCAACAGTGGGCCTTTTCCTTCTTCCATCAATACTTCCAGTCCCATAGCCTGCGGAATCACCAGAATATCAGAAAAAATAATGGCTGCATCCACGCCTAATCTTCTGATAGGCTGCAAAGTAATTTCGGCGGCAAGTTCTGGTGTTTGAACTCTTGTAAAGAAATCATATTTATCACGAAGCTTTATATATTCCGGCAAATATCTTCCCGCCTGCCGCATCATCCAAACCGGCGGCCGCTTTACCTTTTCTTCTCTGAGAGCTTTTAATAAAAGATCATTTTTTAATTCACTCATTTAAACAGTTTTTATCGTGGCAAAATATTTTATTACTTCATCAATTAAATTTTCAGTGCCAGGAATTTCTGAAATTATTATTGAATTATTTGAAAAGATTTTTACTGCATCAGCAGTGGTTTTTCCAATCGAAAAAACTTGTGCTGCTGTTTTCAGTTTATTTTTTTCAAAAAAACTTCTAACTGCACTGGGGCTGAAAAATAATATTCCATCATAATTTTTCGAAATTGTTTGTGGTTTTTCGTTCGTTTGATAAACGACCAATTCTTCCACATCAATTCCATTGCTTTTTAACTTTTCAGGCAAAAGATCTCTTCTTTGATTTCCACAAAAGAAAACGATTTGTTTTATGGCTTTATCTTTAATTGTTCTTTCAGAAAGTGCTGCCGCATCCTTTGCTGTTCCTGCAATTGAGGAATTTGGAAAAAGATTTTCAACATTTTTTTTTGTTGCAGGTTCGATGCAGAATATATTCCAATTTGTTTGTGAAGATATTATTTTCCCTACGGCATTTACTGCATTTGAGCTTGTAAAAATCGCAGTAATATTTTCCCGGGACAATTTAATTATGCGTTTTTTTATTTCTTCCGAAATGCATTCTTCTGTTTCAATAAAATTCAATTGGTCTATACAAATATTATTTTTCGCCGCTAGTTCAATTAACGAATCGCTGATTTTTTTTGTACTTAATATTTGAAAATTATTTTGCATTTCTGATCGCGTAAATTATTTTTTTTGCTTCTTCATTTTGCAATAATTATTTGGCATCCAATACTCCTAAATCATTTTTATTTTCAAATGAAACTTCTTTTTTCACATCAAATTTTTCCTTTCCATCCACACTGCAAATATTTCCTTTGAAAATAATTTTGTCATTTTTCAAAACAGCCAAAGCGCTGATGGGTGTTGAACATCCTCCTAATAAGGTTCTTAAAAAATCACGTTCGATCCGTGTACAAATTGCAGTCACGTGGTCATTTAATAAATGAACAGCTTCAAAAGTAAGTCGATCTTCTTCTCTGCAAGAAATGGTGATGGCGCCCTGAGCCGGCGCGGGAAGCATCCAATCCAAATCAATGGAATTTTCCGGACGAAGATTGATTCTTTCTAACCCGGCGGCGGCAAAAATTGCTCCGTTCCAATTGTTTTCTTCTAATTTTTTTAAACGCGTATTTACGTTTCCCCGAAGGTTTTCAATAGTATCGTTTGGATACCGATTTAGCCATTGAGCCCTTCGGCGGATGCTGCTCGTAGCGATGGTGAGTGGGTGTGAATGGTGGATGGTGAATGGTGAATCTGGGTCATTATTGACCATTGACAATTCAGTATTCACTTCTCCTTTAAAGACCAAAATGTCTTTATAAGTTGCACGTTTCAAAACCGCTGCCAGCTTGATTCGTGCTGCTGGTTGTGTCGGCACATCTTTCATGGAATGAACCGCGATATCAATGCGATTATTCAATAAAGCGGCATCAAGGGTTTTGGTAAAAATTCCCTGTACGCCCAGCTCGTACAAAGGTGTTTTTGTGTCAATATCACCTTCGCTTTTTATGAAAACCAACTCTGAATCAACACCAATTTCTTTAAGTAGCTTTTGTACATGTGTAGCTTGCCAAACTGCCAGTTCGCTTTCGCGGGTGCCTATCTTAAGGTGTCGTTTCATAATTCATTTGAAGATAGCTATTTAAAGCATTTATACAGAGGCAGCCTTTGTTATTTTTATGTTTTAATTGAATGGCCAGTGCGGCAATGGTTTTATGAATCTTATCGCCATTCATTTGGTTGAAGTAAATTTCATTCAATTGAAAAAGTTGCGATTTTACCTGCACCAATAATGGATTGTTGAACTGCTGACGGTGCCATTGTTCA
>JBQCFO010000330.1:0-4020 GCA_051959055.1 Ginsengibacter sp.
CCGACATGAAAACGATCGACTCCTTGTGGTATAATGGTAAGTTGCTATATTCAAATCCTTATCATCCGCAATATTATTTGATGCAAAAAATAATAACGGTTCAGAAAAACGACTAAGGCTGCTGTAGTAATTTTCAAGGAATATTGTGCGGTACACCGATTTCCTTTCTAGTTTTGTATTCTAATTTTTCTTTGTTAAAAAAAGGCTTTAAGCCCGGATCAGAAAATATCGTTTCACCCAAATACCAACCCTTAAAAATTTTTTGTGAAAATTGCTTTTTTAATAGTCTTTGGCACCGCCATTTTTTATAGTTGCGTTAAGCATCGCCACATGAATGCAACATTCCCACCGGTGGTTGATATTCATTACATAAATAAAGCGGGAAATGATTTATTTATTAACGTCAGTAATGGCTATGTTAAAGAAAATGTCCGCACCTACACCTTCATTAATAACGAAAAATATCTTGATTCAGCTTTTGACATTTATGATCCGGCTAAAGTAGTTTATAATCCTTACCAATGGGGTAATGCTTACAATCTAGAGGAAAATGATAGTGTTTATGTAGCTGCATTTGTATTACCTGTTAGAAAAATTAATTACCAGAAAGAGCATTATTTTACCACAATTATTCATTTGAAAGAAGGAGTAGAAGACACGATGCGAACCTATATTACCAATGTTCAAACAGTTGATTCTTTATGGTACAATGGTAAATTGCTGTACTCAAATCCGTATCATCCGGAATATTATTTGATGCAAAAAATAATAACGATTCAGAAAAACGACTGAGTTTTTTATGACTTGTTCGCGATTATTCAAAAAGTTTGTGAGGGTTGGTTTTTAAATGATAACATCTGATCAATCCTCACAAACTGATAACCTCGTTCTTTCAGTTCATTTATCAACTCCGGCAATCGTTTATAAAGTTTATCAGTCCGCCGTGGATCTGTGCCAATATGAACCAACAAAATAAATCCATTCAAACCATTGGTTGATTTTAGTTCATAATTCAAAATTGAATGAAAAATGGTATCGCTGCTCAAATATTTGTTTCCCATCTCTGGATAAGTGTAATCCGCATTGCTCCTGGTTCCGGGCGTAAAATTTACCAACTGCAATCCCATTTCCCTCGTCCACTTTGAAATAGAATCGTTATACCATTCATAAGGCGGCAGAAAATAATGAGCGTCCTTTTTTTCAATTCCCCAACGCTTTAATTCTGCATAAGCATTTTCTAAATCATTTTTAAATTCTGTATGAGTTACGAGCAAGCTGTCTCTTTTCGTCCAGTCGCAATACAACAAATGCTTGTTGGAATGAGAACCTAAATAATTGCCGTTTTGCTTTAATTCTTTAATTACTTTTTGAAACTTTTTGTTGCGATAAAAATTTCCGGTAAGAAAAAAAGAGCCATGAATATTTTGCTTTTTTAATGTTTTGGAAATATAATCTCCTCCATCTCCAAATTCATCTCCCGTAAAAACCAAAGCGATTTGCTTTTTAATAGTATCGCCACGAATGATTGCGCCATGAGAAATTACTTCATTTTGGCTGGCTGTTTTTTTTTAAATTCACTTTCTTTTGCTGCGAGCAAATAAACCAAAGATGCAGTGCCGTCCATCGTCGGTTCGTTGCTGCTGTAATCTCCGAAGTCATCATGATAGACAGCCAGGTCGCTTTGAAATTCTGCATAAGAATCTGGTTTATACAATTGAATACCGATCAGGTTTTTATAAATCGCCGTGTATACCGGTCCATCTACCAGTCCGCCATTTATTGGATAATGACCAATGTGTGTAAATGCGGAATGCGGATCTGTAGGCGTATCGCCCCACGAAGGCAAACCATAAACCATGCTGGTTCCCCACGGATTGCAGCCAAAAAGCCAATCTACATTTGCTTGTCCAAGTTCATCAAAAGTATGATCGCCTGAAAGCTGTGCATACCACAAACATTGAATCGCAAAGGATGTAGTAAGATTGTTGCTGCACCAGATAAAAGGTACGCCGCGATAAAAAGCATTTTCCTGCGCGCGTTTCCATACATCCTGAATGCCTTGTTTATAATAACTAATAATGGAATCTTTTTTACTGCCTTTTATTTGTTTCGCCAGTTCATAATGGCCAAGATTGATAAACGGATAATATTGATAATGATTAGCGGTGTCTCTGTAAAACCAGGGAGTTACCTTTTCTTCCTGCGAATATTTATAAGCGGAGTCCAACAGGTTTTTGAATTTAGCATTCTTAAAATTTTTCTGTGAATTAGCCAAAGACGCAAATCCAAGTTCCATATCATCTGTCCAGTTGTCTTCTGCATAAATGTAGGGTGATACCACAGAAACCGTTTGTGTTACGCCAGGTTTTATCAGGGCATAATCAATTGCTGTATATGCATGATTGATTAATTTTTTTGCATAATCCGGATTGGTTTTATCAAACAAAACAGCGCCGAGTGAGAATGCGCTTGCAAACTTTGCAGCCGTAGAACTCGTGCCGGTTGTGTGATTCATAAATTTGCCGCGTTGCTGTGGTTCGCCGTTGATAAAATAAACCGGGCGTTCCAAACCTTTGCCGTAAAAATTATCTTCTCCCGGCATGCGCATTCCGTGATGGTCGCGGTCATCCGCGATTTGGTTAAACATCCACTCGGGTTTTGGATGCATTTTCAAAAGCCAGTCAAGTCCCCATTTTGCTTCATCCAACACATCAGCGATTCCATTTTTTCCGTCCAAACCATTCGCTTCTTTTTCATCGGTAAAAACATTGGGAAAGTCGCGGTATGCGGCAAGTAAATGATACGTTGCATTTGCAGAAGTAGTGGAATATTGCAAATAGTCGGAAGCATCATGCCAGCCTCCAACTACATTGATGAAAGTGCTGTCGCGCATAGGTCCATACATTGTGTAACCATCATGCGTATGGCAAGAATCTTTCAGAAAAGGATTGAAGCCGGTGCGTTGCTGGCGCATATAAAATAAACAAAAATCAGCGGTTCCTTTATACACATTCTCATTGATCTTAAAAGAAGGAGAAGTCGTCTTTCCGGCTTTTAAATAATAAACACCTGGTTTTTTAAAAGAAGAAAAATTGAGCCGGTAAGTATTGGTAAATGGTCCGTAAGCGCCAAAAGGTTTCCCTGCTTTTTGTGAAAAAACTTTTTTGCCAGTAGCAGAGTCAATCAATTCAAAACTGTTGATGGAAGTGTTGTCTTTGCTGCACCACACAGCTACTTTGATTCCTTCGGGCGTATAGCCGAGCTGGTTGATGCGAATCCATTGGGATTCATCTTCTTTCTTGATAAAAGAAAAAATACAGGCAATAGAGGCTAAAATCAAGGTGGTTTTGAATAATTTTCTTTTTGTAAAAAACATGATTTGTTGTTTATTTTAGTCAATCAATTTTTAATAATCTCTGATGGTATAATATGATTTTGATAGCTTGAATTGGAAAAGAACAATTCCACTTATTTGTTAGTTTACTGAAAACATAATCTTTAATTCCTGCGATTAAATTTCCAATTTAGTCAGTGACGACTGTTCCATCGAGGATGGAATATACCGGTTGAAAATCTTCGGAAAAGATACTCAGATTTGCCTTACTGCCGGCTTCTATTTTTCCACGGTCTGATAATCCCATTACTTGTGCCGGATACGTAGACGCCATGCGCAAAGCCTCATCCAACGGAATCTCTGCATGCTCCACGCAATTCCGAACGGCCTTTAAAAGTGTTAGTTTGGATCCTGATAAAGTTCCATCCGGCAATGTAAAGCGGTCTTCCTTTTCCACGTGCATATATGGTCCTTCACTTACCGGGGCAACGGCATCTGTTATCAAAAACAAACGGTCGCCCAATAATCTTTTACTGATTTTCAGTGTGTTGAAATCTACGTGAATGCCATCTGCGATAATGCTCGCATAGGCCGTTTTTGAAAGAAAAACCGCGCCGGGCAGCCCCGTGTCGCGATGATGAACTGGCGACATCGCATTGAATAAATGAGTGGTAGTAGTCACTCCA
>JBQCFO010000331.1:0-3370 GCA_051959055.1 Ginsengibacter sp.
GTTTCCGGAATGAATTTAAAAGATGCAGCAGAATTTGGAGTAGCAGCATCCGCGCTGAAACATACGATACCAGGCGACTTGAACCATGCTACCCTGAGCGAAGTGCAAGGTTTGATGAAAGGAGATGCAAGCGGAAGAGTAGTGAGATGAATTAAAATTAGCTATTTAGAATTACCGCATAATTATAAACTTTTAATTAACATGATCATTGACACATTATCTAAGGCACAAAGATATAACCTGCTGCATCCTTTATTTTCAAAAGCATTTGAATACATCCAAAGGCAAAATACGGCAATGATATTGCCGGGAACCTATGAAATTGATGGCGGCCGGTTAAGAGCGATAGTCTCTGAAAAACCGGGTAAGACAAAAGAAGAATCAATAAGCAAATTTGAATGCCATGACCAACATATCGATATTCAGCTTTGCATAAAGGGTATAGAAAAAATAGGCTGGAAGCCACGCGCTGACTGTATTCTTCGGAAAGAGCCTTACAATTCTGTGAAAGATGTTTCCTTTTACAATGATGCGCCCGATATGTATTTTAAATTAAAAAATGGCCAGTTTGCGATATTTTTTCCCGAAGATGTGCACGCACCAATGATAGGCGAGGGAATTATTAAAAAAATAGTGATCAAAGTGAGGATTTAATTTTGATAAATATTGGACATAGTACAGGAAAGCTATGAAACCGGGCTGAAAGAAAAAAGATATAAAAAAAAGAGCGGTGAAGTGTGAATATCCTTCAATCATTAAACACAAAGAAACCCACTCATATTAATTTTAAAATTTTGACAATGGATACAACTCTCATTACTGTTAAAGACGGCAATGCCAATCCTGCGCCGTTAGGTTTACTTGCTTTTGGTATGACTACCGTATTGCTTAATCTGCATAATGCAAGTCTTTTTGAAATGAATTCTATGATCCTTGCGATGGGGATTTTTTATGGTGGCTTTGCACAGATTATTGCAGGGATTATTGAAGGGAAAAAAAATAATATTTTTGGATTTACTGCTTTTACATCTTACGGCTTCTTTTGGCTAACCCTGGTCGCATTAATAATAATGCCGAAACTGGGTTGGATTCCTGCTGCTTCCGAAGGTGCCGTCGTAGCATACCTGCTTGTATGGGGTGTTTTTACAGGTTGCCTGTTTTTTGGTACCCTTCGCATAAGCAGGGCACTGCAGGTTGTGTTTATTACATTAACTGTTTTATTTTTCTTGTTGGAGCTTGCCGATTCGACAGGTAATCCAGCGATTAAAGTTTTTGCCGGATATGAAGGCGTTTTCTGTGGGCTGTCTGCAATCTACACCGGGACAGGGATTTTATTGAATGAGGTGTATGGGAAAACTATCTTGCCATTGGGAGCAATGATCCGAAGTGTTTAATTTTATAAGGTATTTGCCATGAGAAAATCTTTCAAAAACCTTTATGGGAGTTTTTTAAACAGTAAGCGTTTTTTTAATAGGAGATATATTAACACTTAAATTCATGATGATGCTACTTTTATTTTTTAAATCTGACTTATTATTAACTATGCCGGGCAGTTCTGAATGGATATTAATATTCCTTGCTGTACTTTTATTTTTTGGTGGAAAAAAAATACCAGATCTCATGCGGGGAATTGGCCGGGGCATTAGAGAATTCAATAATGCCAAGGAAACTGTTAAGAATGAAATTCATGCCGGTATGAATGAGAATATCAACGCTTCTTCTCAGGATGTAGGTAAGTAACCAGCGAATTAAATATTTCCCTTAAAACCGTGGCTATCCTGACAACTCTTTGCCGCTCGATCAGTTCTGGACCAAACAGTATCACCCAATAAAACAATCGTGACAACCTACATCGGGGGATTTGTCTATCAGAATGACACGCTGCAATTTGCGGGTCATGAAGAAGGAAGAGTCAGACCGCAACTGATCAGTCCTGCAACAGGATATACCCCTTCCAATATCAATTGGGTATATGATTATTTTGAAAAGGATCATTTGGGAAATGTGAGAATGGTATTAACGGAAGAAAAAGACACGTCAATTTATCCAGCTGTTACCTTCGAAGATACAAACCTTACGAATTATTCTACAAGAACATATTTAAGGATAATGATTCGTACTTTACAGCAAGGCTTGCTCTAACTGCATCAGAATCTCTTTTAGTGATTAGTATACTTGATATCAGTTCCGCTTATTTTTTTTGCTGGTCACTGAATAAATATTACCTGGCTGGTATCACATTAATAATATTAGCTATTAATATGTTGATTCTATTTAATTCAGAAGGAACAAAAAATGTTGAAAAATCTAAACCCACATTTTTCAAAAGCCATAAGTTTTCTGTTGCATTAACGTAGTTGTTCTTTTTGATAACGACATCCTCAATGTTTTGGTTAGGAGATGTAGTACAAGATATTATAAGTAACTGCCCCAGCTACCCGTAGTATATCAAAATAAAAAAATTGCTGCTGTCCGTATGTCTTAGACTACAGACATTTCTATTTTATATAATAAACGAACAAAATAACCAGAATTTCCATTTTTATTAATCCGACCAGTTTGACGCCCGGGTAGAAAGGAATGGGTGCTTGACTTATTTGAAAAAAATGGCCAAAGGATGAAACGTAATTTTCGTCCCGAATTCTCGTCCCGAACTTTCGGGATCAATTCTGGCACCATGAGAATCGTCCTGTTTTGCTTAACACTAAAGAAATGTATCACGAGAGGCTTGTTTACTTGTATGAAAACCCGGAAAGAGCCGGATTTGTAAAGCATCCTGTTGATTGGAATCATAGTAGCGCAATTGATTATTTTACAGAGAAAGGAAAAGGTTTATTGGAATTAGTAAGATTAGATTGAGGTTGTTGGCATGTTTTTGTTCCATCGGCATTTTTATTACATGAAGGGCTAAGTAACGCTCTTGCACAGGTCAGGAGACCTGCGCCAGAATGGGGAAGTGACGTTGGCGTATCTGTGCGTTCTGCATAATCCGGGCAGGTATTCATATGGCGCTTAGAAGTTCAAAAAGAGCCATAAGCCCTGATTTCTAAAATATTTTAGGGTGAAAGATTGTCTATGCGACTGCTCCAATTTTACTGGTATCATTTCAGAAAGACATGGGCCGGGAACCTCTCCATTATGAAGTGAAACCCGATGAGAAAATCACCGTACCTGGCCATTTCCTTTTATGATCCATTTTTCGGTAACCAGCTTTTCTAATGCAAATGGTCCACGCGCATGCAGCTTTTGGGTTGAAATACCTATTTCTGCACCCAATCCAAACTCTTCACCATCCGTGAAGCGGGTAGATGCATTGGTGTAAACAGCGGCGGCATCCACTTCCTCTATGAAACGGCTGCATTGTTTTTTA
>JBQCFO010000332.1:0-6351 GCA_051959055.1 Ginsengibacter sp.
AATTAATCCCATTGCAATTCCGCTTACATGTTTTTTGAAAGGTACACCTGCATCCATTAACGCCAATGAACCAGCACAAACTGTTGCCATTGAAGACGAGCCATTACTTTCCAAAATATCACTTACAACTCTCACAGTGTAAGGATATTCACCTCCTGGCATCATTTGTTTTAAAGAACGCATGGCCAGGTTTCCATGCCCTACTTCACGACGGCCAACTCCACGCATCATTTTCACTTCGCCGGTAGAAAAAGGAGGAAAATTATAATGCAAAATAAATTTAGAATAATTGCTGGTAGCGGCGCTTTCAACCAGTAATTCGTCGAGGGGAGTTCCCAAAGTCACCGTAGTTAAAGATTGAGTTTCTCCACGGGTAAATAACGAAGAACCATGGGGTGAAGGAAGAATATTCACTTCCATCGTAAGTGGCCTGATCTCTTCAAGACCACGTCCGTCAAGGCGTTTGCGGTCGTTGAGGATCATATCACGAACCACGTGATATTGCAATTCTCCGAAATAAAACTTAATCAGTGCCTTATCTTCATCCGGAAGTTCTTCTCCAAGATATTCTGTTGTTTCGTCCAGCAACTTTTCAAATTCTTCCTGTCTTTCGTGCTTTGTACTTGCCTTTGATGAAATGGCATACATTTTATCTTTTGCAAATGCGATTATTTTTTCATCAAGTGCTTCATTACGGTAAGGTTTTGTATAATCCCGCTTGGCTTTTGCACCTACTTTATCTCTCAATTCTTCCTGGGCCTTTACCTGTATTTTAATGGCTTCATGAGCTATTTCAATCGCTTTTACCAAATCTTCTTCCTGGCATTCTTTTCCTTCCCCTTCTACCATCATAATATTTTTGCTGGTAGCAGCAATGAGAAATTCCAAATCTGCTTCCTCCAACTGAGAGCGGGTAGGATTTACCACAAATTCGCCATTTACTTTCCCTACCCTTACTTCAGAAATGATTTCCTGAATAGGAATATCTGAAACTGCCAGTGCTGCCGAAGCTGCAAGGCAAGCCATCGCGTCGGGCATCACTTCGGGATCGCTGGAAATAAGCGAAACCAAAACCTGCACGTCACAGAAATAATCATCCGGAAATAATGGGCGAAGAGCGCGATCAATTAAGCGTGAAGTGAGGATTTCGTAATCATTCAATCTTGCTTCTCTTTTGAAGAAAGAGCCTGGAATTCTACCTGCTGAAGCAAATTTTTCCTGGTAATCCACAGTAAGGGGGAAAAAAGATTGCCCTTCTTTCGGTTCGTGGTTTGCAACAACTGTTGCCAGTATAATGCAATTGCCTAAACGTACAGTAACAGCACCATCAGCCTGCCGCGCCAGTTTACCAGTTTCTAAAGTAACGACCCGGTCATTTCCAAGATCAAACGTTACATTTATCGGATTGGGTATGTTCATTGTTTTTTTAATTAGTTTATAAAAAAGTATTCCCAACCGTATTATTCAGTTGGGAATAGCTCAATATGATTTAATAAGAATAAATTATTTACGGAGTCCTAATTTTTCAATCAATGCGCGATACCCGGTTAAGTTGTGTTTGCTCAAATAAGCCAATAAACTTTTCCTTTTACCAACCATTTGCATCAAACCGCGCTGGGTACTGAAATCTTTTTTGTTGGTACTTAAATGACCGGAAATGTGATTTATTTTTTCGGTTAAAATCGCAACCTGCGCTTCAATTGAACCTGTGTTTTTTGCATCGCCGCCAAACTCTGAAAAGTATTTTGCTTTGCTTTCTGAAGTTAAATAAGACATCTTTTTTGAAATAATTTTAATAATTGGCTGCAAATGTAGGATTATATTTTGATTTTAAAATAATACGTTCTCTTATTTTTTTGAAAAAAAAAAACTTTTTTTATTTAAAATTCTTTAACAGATTAAAAACGCATCGATTTTAGATTCAATGCATACAACGCTATGAAAACCAATCCGAAAAAATTAGCAAATGAAGTAGCGCCAACGGCGATCAAGTCATTACCATATAAATAAAAAGGAACCAGGATTCCAAAAACAACCCCCAGAATATAAATATAAAAGCCCTGCTTTTTCAGGTTCCACATCAGTATGGCGCCGGCTAAAGTTAATAAGGAAGCAATAAAACCACCAATAGCAGCTTTACGCATATTATCTGCATTTACAATTTTAGAAAAAGATGCTTTTATCTTCCCCTGCAAAGGCGATGCTTTTTCACGCCTTCTGATATCTGCTGTATCGTTCAGCAAGGTAGAATCTCTTTTCACATGTACCTTTTCCTGAAAAATTATATTCGTTTTTGCAGCCATTGTATAAGTCCACACACAACTGATAAGAGCCCAACCGCTGCCGATGAAGGTGAGGATACACAGCCATGTGAGAAAAGACTGCCTTTTTTCTGGTTCTGACTCAAAATCGTATAAATTTTCACGCATTGGAATACTTTGCAGATTGCAATAATAGATAAATTAAATGAAAATTTTATTCAGTCATTTTTAAATTCCTGGTAAGTTTTAAAATTTTAATTTATAATACTAATTAAATAAAAGGGGCTGTTTTTCAACAGCCTCTTTTATAAATTTTCAAAAAAATCATTTTCCCTCTTTTATCAAGCGAAGTGTTACTCTATCATTGCCCTGCATGAATTCTGCGATATAAATTCCAGGATGGTACTGATTTCCCAATTGAAGCGTACTATTAGCAGGAACACCTGTTTTTTGTTCAATTAATCTTCCTGTAATATCAGTTACGGTTAATCTGACATTTTCTTTACTCAAACTTTTTAGTATTAATGTGAAGTAATAAGAGGTCGGATTTGGCATTACATTGATAGATAATTTACCAGGCAATTCCTCTTGTGGAACTGGTGGTTTCACTTCAGAAGCTGTTGGGTTCATGATTCTTGATTTAACAGAACAACTTCCGAGAAAATCTCCATCCTTTAAATGTGCCTGAACTGCATTTTCATCAACACAGATTTGGGTGCTGGGATTCTTGGCGCTCCCTGTCAGATGGCACATGGAAACTTTTACAATTGGACTTTTGCCTGCAAAACAACGCGCATCTTCAGCAATTACTTTTACAGTTGAAGTTTGCGTACAACCGTTAGCATCTATAACTGTCACAGTGAAAACTGCATCCTTAAGAAGGGTAACGTTAACCAAATTAATAGTTCCTGATGAAACATTAGTGATAATCGTAACAGGAACAGAGGTGGCCGGAGCTGTATTATTTTTAGAAGTACCTGCAAGACCATTCCAACTCTCATTACCTGTTGTATTTATGGAACCAAATATCATTAAGCGATCCATTGAAACAGAAACTACGTACGGTGCAGTACCACCGGACACATTTGCTGAGATAGTTGCTGTTTGATCTCCGGGAGCACCAAAATACAAACGAGGGTTGGAAGTGCTTGCTGTGGTTACCAAAAGAGCAGGCTCTGATACATAAACACTATTCATCACATACGTAAACCCATCCTGGTCTTTCACAGTTACGTTATACGGGTTAGATGAAGCAGACACAGTAAACTGGTTGCTGCTTTGATAAGTACCTCCATTCAAACTGTATTGTAAAGTTCCATCACCACCTGTAGCAGCAGCTGTTAAAGTGGTTGTTTCACCATTACAGTTTATTTTGCCAGTAGAGGCGGAGCCACTGATTGCGATATTGTTAATGGTAATTGATGCAGTCTTGCTCGCATTATTATAATTGTTATTGCCTGCGAAAGAACCGGAAACTGAGTAATTACCGGCCTGATAAGGAGCATCAACGGTTGGTCCATAGGCGGTATTATTAGCCCCTATAGTTCCGGAATAACTAAAGATAATAGCAGGAGACAGTACATCATTAATTCCACCTACACCATAAGCGAACCCAGAAGCGGAATGCGTGTTGCCATCGTAAGTTCCGGAGAAACCGGTAACGGTTACAGTAGCATCCGCTTTATTAATAACAATTAGGACATTTCCGCTTTGATCATTATAGTTGGGCCCCCCAGAGAAAGTCCAGTTGGCAGTACCACCAGGTACATCTTTAAATGATGAGCCAAGATTAAGAGTTGTTCCTGTTGCAGTACCATTAGCATCTACACCAGTTACAGATGCTGTTGCACCATGCGAAACTGCATCGTAAGTTCCCGTGTAACCTGTAACATTCACAAGCGCATTTGCTTTTCCTATAACATAGTCTTTGCTGCCCTGGCTTGCTTCATGGTTCTCATCACCTGCATATGTATAGCTTGCTTTGGCAGTTCCTGCATTGATGTTGTTTTCATAAACAGCGTCTGGAGTGAGGCTTAAACCACCTGCACCGGTAACAGAAACTGAAGCAGGAGTAATACCAGAGCCGGTATAAGTGAATGGCCCTCCGTTAATCGTAACGGTTGTTACTGAAGAAGCTTTATCGATGGTAAAGGTTTTGCTGTCCTGGCTTGCTTCATGGTTCTCATCACCTGCATATGTATAGCTTGCTTTGGCAGTTCCTGCATTGATGTTGTTTTCATAAACAGCGTCTGGAGTGAGGCTTAAACCCCCTGCACCGGTAACAGAAACTGAAGCAGGAGTAATGCCAGAGCCGGTATAAGTGAATGGTCCTCCGTTAATCGTAACGGTTGTTACTGAAGAAGCTTTATCGATGGTAATGTTAAGAGGTTCGGAAGAAGCAGATTTGAAATTATCATCCTGTGCAACCGCAGCAGTCACAAAGTAAGACCCGGCGAGTATTGGAGCAGTGACAGAAGGACCGTAAAGTACACCTGCATTCGAAGTTCCACTGTAGTTATAAGTTACAGTACCGGAAGAACCTGTTACTGTGGAAGAAGCAGGCCCCTGTGCCAAACCGTTATATATGAATGATATTGTTCCGGTAGCAGTGATACTTGAAAAAGCTTTCTCAATAGCAAAAGTGTATGGTTCAGAATTTGCCGAATTATAATTTGTGCCGGCTGTTGCACTGGCAACAACCATATAATTTCCTGAATTTATTGGGGGAGTGGCTGATGAATATGAAGCGCCATCAACATTAGTGTACAATAATGTTGTTGTACCGTCTCCATTGTAATTTATTGTAGAAGGACCTTGCGGTGTTCCATTATAAGTAAATGTTGAAGTGCCTGTAACAGAAATAATAGCATTTGCTTTATTCACTGTAAAAGTCTGAGTTACATCAGCTGCAGCAGCATAAGTTTCATTTCCACTTTGTGCAGCTTTAACCGTTACAGTTCCCGCTCCTGTAATGTGAAGCATATTTCCGGAAACGATAGTTGCCGGGCTTGTAGTAACAGAATACGTAACCGGTAATCCTGAAGAAGCAGTGGCCCCCAGATTAAAATCAGCATCTCCGTAAGTTTTTGTTCCTGGATTATTGAAAGAAATTGTTTGAGTAGCTTTGTTGTAGGTAAAATTAGTGGAATTTGTAACAGGTCCATTTTTACCATCAACAACGATACTAACAGTTCCTGAAATATGGGCGGGAGCAGTGAATGAAAGATTATTATTATCAATTCTTGTGCCTGCTACTGATTGTCCATCAATAATAACGGTGTAAGGTGCTTGTCCGGTATTAAATGCATTTGAACTGGTTAATTTAATGGTGTATCCTCCTAATGTGCTACCTGATAAAGGATTGGTAGTCATGTTAGGCAACGCATCCGTAAACGTCCATTCCGCATTAAGTCCCGAACTTCCACCTATAGCAGTCAACAGCAATGTCGCGCCTAATTCATCTTCATCATAAGGAACAGTCCAGGAAGATGAAACATTTCCATTGTCATCTGCTATTGCAGTAAAAGGCGCATGTGCGCCACTGGTTGCGTTATCACCTGTTTCACCAACGTGTAGCACTTGCAACGTTACAGTTTCGCCAGCCAGCCAGCCAGTCCCTGTGATGATTACAGTGCTTCCTGGAGGATAATCCAGGTGATCTGTCTGAATGGTTGCACTTTGGGAAAATACATTCACACTGCTAAGTGTAACGGCGAAAAAAGTAAGTAAAAGTGAGCGTAAGAATAATTTCATAAACTAGAGTTTGAAATAATTATTAATTAATTTAGATCAATTAAGATATTGGTTCAAACGAGTTTATGACAAACGTATGCTTATCTGTTCATAGATAGAGGACTGAATTTAAAAAATTATCGGAATTCTTTGTTAGCTCGGGGGGTCATGAAAAAGTAAAACTAGTCGTTTTTTTCAAATAACCAAATTTTTATTTAATTTTTTTTGTACTCAATCAATACTTTAATTCAATCAAACAGGCCAATAAATATAGTTTCGATATTTAATGGAATTGATTATTATCCTTCGCAATTTCCAGGCTTACAGCAAAATAAAAGCTTCAGATTAAATTATTGTT
>JBQCFO010000333.1:0-3741 GCA_051959055.1 Ginsengibacter sp.
TTCACTTTATTGTATTCATCAAAAGCGTAGTTTTCATTGTAAAAATTAATAAGCCCAATCAGCTCATGTGCCAATCCTTTTTCCATAGCAAGAAAACTTTCATACACAAACTCTATAAAATCATCCGAAGGTGCATCGGTTCCTTTTCCAATTCCTGCATATTTTTCAGTGGTATTTACAAATAACTTCCTGCTGTAAATATTCGAAGCGTCAAAAATTCCTTTGATATTTTTAGTAGAAATAAGCTTCTGCGCTTCATCTATATATTCTTTGTGCGCAGAACAAACAAATAAATAATCAGCAAATTCCAATGCTTTATTCAGATCGTGTGTAAGGTGATCCTGTTGTTTAAATCTTAATAAATTCTGATCATCATCTTTTACATAAGGATCATGCATGATATAGTTAATGTTATTCTCCCTTAAATAATTTGCCAATACAAGGGTGGGGGAGTTACGCGTATCTTCAGAATTAAAACGGTAAGCAACACCAAATAGGGTAATTTTTTTATCACGCAAATTTCCAAATGATTTTTCTGCCTGCTTAAAAGTATGAACAGGTGAAGCATCGTTTATCAAACGTGATTCTAAAATCAGGCTCTTTGAAGTGTCATTACCTTTTTGAAAATTTCGCCACCAAAGTAAAATGCCATCTTTTGGCAAACAATGGCCGCCAACACCTAACATCGGAATTAAAATACCTCCGCTAGGAACCGCATTCGGATCGGTTGTGGCTTTATCTGATTGAGATAATTTACTGTTTACTTTATCCCTTACCTGGTAAAAATCAATATTGTGTGTATCACAATATCTTACGATTTCAGTAGAAAAAGCAATTCTCACATCGCGATAGGCGTTTTCAAGCGTTTTTACTATTTCAGCTGTCAAGCTATTTGTTTGAAAAACTTCCCCATTTGTTACAATGTGATCATAAAGTTTTGCAATCAATTTTGGAGTTTCAGGGTGCAATCCTCCGGCAAGTTTGTCCGCATCACGAATTCTTTCTACGAGCCTTCCGGGCATCACACGGTTTGGGCTATTTCCTAAAAGAATATCTTTTCCTTCTTCCAAACCATATTTTTTAAAGTGTTCCCGGAACAAAGTGTCCATGGTAGTAGGGGCAAGTGTAGATTCAAAAATGATCAAAGGAACTTTTCCTTCAGGTTTCTTTTGTAATGCTTCTGCCAATTTCTCAAGTCCTCCAAACATTGGCCCATAATCGGGCTCAAATCCGTTTTCATTTTTATCAGTTTGAATAGAAACTAAAATCACATCTGCATCTGAGAGAACTGAGAAATCCGAGCTTGCAGAAAGAAGGCCTGCCTCTACAGCTTCACGGGTAATATCGTCGAGTTCCGGTTCAATACCACCAATTACCGATTTGCCGCTGTTTACCGCATCTACTTTCCATCCGGAATTCACAGAATTTCTTTGAACGATAACTACTTTTGCTGGTTCATCAGTCCCTATTTTAATTTTTGCATTTGCAAGCATTGCTGCCATCGGCATACCAACGATGCCTGGGCCGATAACTCCGATTTTTTTAATTTTCCATGATTCTGCTTTAATCGGCGCTGCATTAATTTCCATTTTGATATTATAGATTTTTTGTTAAAAAAGGGGTTTTTTTATGAATAAATTGCAATAGTAAAGGTTCAATTTTAGTATTGCAACAAATAAATAATATATCTTTTATTATAATTTACAATTCAGATTAATCTCAATCTTTTGTTTTTTCAATAAATTAATATCCCGCAAACGCAGTAAACGAACAAATATTGTAAATTCCTGTTTTTTGAACCTTGTAAATTAAATCCTAAATCCAAATCCTAAGCTACTTCATTATCATTACCCTTATTTATCAATAAATTGCTTATGCCACAATTCCAATGATAAAAGCCCCCACAATCCACGGCTGAAGGGCTCTTCAGCATTAACTAACTTCTCTACATATTCTGTATTGATCATATTTCTTTGCTTTGCTTTTTGGGATAATAAAGTATCCATAATAAAGGATTTTGCATAATTTTTCGACCAGATATGAAGAGGAACCGGGAAACCCATTTTATCCTTTCGATTCATAATTTGTGCCGGCATAATATCCTTAATCGTTCTCTTCAATAAATACTTCATTTCTCCACCTTTAAATTTCATTCCTGCAGGCATTCTGGAAATGAGGTCCACAATCCTTCTATCCAGTAGCGGTACACGGGATTCGATAGAAACTGACATGCTTACTCTGTCTTCCACCTGTAATAAACCCGGCAAACTTCCCAGCATATCAAAATGGGTCATTTTATTAAAATAACTTTTTGTATCCGGATGATTGAAATATCCTGAGAATTTTTGGAAAATCGCTTCATATTTACATTCATTCATAAATTCCGGCTGAAAAAATACACTCGTACTTCCCATTCGATCAATCAAATTGAAATATCTTCTGTCCATCGATTCAAAAGTGCCTTGTTTCCAAAAACTTTTCATCATTGGGATATATTGTTTCAATGATGGAAGATTCGGAAGAATAGATTCAAGGGAAACAATATGCTCATCCTCTTCATTTGATTCATTGATTGCACCTTTTAAAGCCTGCTCAAGATAAGCAACCAGGTACCTTGTATATCCACCAAATATTTCATCTCCTCCCTGACCACCAAGGATTACTTTTACATGTTGTGAAGCGAGTCTCGATACGATATATTGAGGAAAAAGTCCCGGCCCGGCAACCGGCTCATCCAGGTGATAAATTAATTTGGGAAGAATGTCAATAAATTCCTGTTCCGTCGGAAAAACTTCAAACAATTCGGCATTGGCGGTTTTTGCAGCAATTCGGGCATATTCAAGTTCATTAAATTCGGGTCCTTCCTTGAAAGCACCACTAAAAGATTTAAGTTGTTTGTCCAAAAATTTGGAAGCGCCGATAGTTACCAGTGATGAATCAATTCCTCCACTCAAATAGGTACCGAGAGGAACATCACTGCGTAATTGTTGCGAGATCGTTTCTCTGAGAATCTTTTTAAGTTCTACAATAAAATATTCTTCTGTATGAAAATGATCTATTTTAAAATTTGGTTCCCAGTATTTTATTTGTTTAATATCCCAGGTATGTAAATCAATAGAGACCCAATGGCCCGGAAGGATTTTATGGATGTTTTTAAACATGGTGGCTTCACCCATAATAAACTGGAAAGTGAGATATTCATATAAATTATCAGGATCAGCTTCCGCTTCGATTGAAGGATGAGCCAGCAATGCTTTTATTTCACTTCCAAAAGCGATCAGTTCGTTATCATAATACCAGTACAAGGGTTTGATTCCAAAGTGGTCTCTCGCAATAAAAAGTTTGTTTTCATTTTTATCATAAATAATAAAAGCAAACATTCCGTTCAGGAGGTTCACAAATTCATTTCCATATTCTGCATATGAATGAAGAATCACTTCGGTGTCTGAGGAAGTTTGAAAAATATGGCCTTTCTTTTTTAAATCTTCGCGAAGCTCGATGTAGTTATAAATTTCACCATTAAAAACAATGGTGCAATTATTAAAAGTCATCGGCTGTTTTCCGGTAGTTAAGTCAATGATCGAAAGTCTTTTATGGAAAAAACCAATCGGGCCATCGATCATTACACCATCTTCATCCGGTCCGCGATGGTGAATTGTGGTGGCCATTTTTTGAAGAAGATGCAGATTTACGTTTTGGCCGGTTTTATTGATGATGCCTATGATTCCACACATAAATGTC
>JBQCFO010000334.1:0-5696 GCA_051959055.1 Ginsengibacter sp.
ACAAAACAGCGTCATTTTAAAATTACTGTAAGGAATCTGTATTTCCTGCGACCAAGTGAGAAAAAAATTTTATGAAAACAACTAAAATCACCCATTGGGCAGTTACAGCGCTCTTGCCATTAACATTCTTTGCCTGCAAAAAAGACAATACAAATTTTCCCGGGCATTCCATCCAGCAGAGTGTCATCACTGTACAAAACGTTTTGCAGTCGAAACCACTTGTTGAATCCGGCACTTTCCAGGGAACCGGCAGCGCACTCATTTTACCGGGAAAATCCGCTACTATTCAATTTTCCGCCGCTAAAGGAGAAGCCATCACATTTGCAACCATGTATGGTGCCTCGAATGATCTGTTTTTTGCACCAGACAATCCTGGTATCAAAGTTTATGATGCTCAAGGCAATCCAATTGAAGGCGATGTATCTGCCCAGGTAAAATTATGGGATAATGGCACGCGTATTAATCAAACTCCAGGTGCTGCCGTTACTCATCCGGGTATCGCTGACAGTCAAAATATTACCGAAGTGAATGGCACCGATGCTCAGGGAAATACTTATTTACCTGCTTCTGATCTGGTAAAAGCATCACTGAAGTATAATGGGAATTCTATGTTTACCCTAACTCTTCAGAACGCCTCTGGTGGCACTGCAAATGAAACGCCTTTAAGCCCGGGAGTTTGGGCCATCTCCTATATTGTCGGCGGAAATCTGCTCAATCCTGCACCTTTATTTACAAAGGGCCAGCCTACTGCGAACGGACTCACTTCCATTGCAGAAGCCGGCAACAATGCACCGCTAAGTACCTATTTAACCAGTATTACAGGAATATTTACACCGCTTTCACCTGTCCTGGTAGTGATATATAACGGTATTGATAATCCTTTATATAAAGTGGGTGAACTGGATAGAAATGAAGGGCTGACACAGCTTGCGCAAAAGGGTGACGCATCGGTTCTGGCTGCCTACCTGCAAGGGAAAACCGGCATTAAAGCAGTCTATGTTCTTCCTGCGCCAACCACTACCGTATTGCTTCCGCAAATAGGTGACCAGCCTGGAAGCAGTGTTTCGCAGCAGATATCTGTCTCAAAGGGAGACCGGTTAGCCATTGCCACTATGTATGGATTTTCAAATGACTGGTTTTTTGCCACCGGCGCAGACGGAATAGATCCGCTGAAAAAAGGAGATGTGTCTGCAAGCATTGGTTTGTACAACGACGGAACTGCTGTAGAACAATTTCCGGGTGCAGGAGTTACGCAGTTCAACCTGGCCGGAACACCGCTCTCTGAAAGCATACCCATTGCAGCGGTGCCAAATCCAAATGCATTTACTACTTTGCCTGCCATTACAGACATTATAAAAGTGACTATACAATAATTTAATTTTTCTCGTGGTAATGTCCTAACCTCTGCGCCTTTCTGAACATTTTTCCCCTGGCCGGTGTCCTCACCGGCCAAGCTTTTCTCCACATTTACCAGATTATATATCTTCTTTAAAAAATGGTTTCAACTCATTTAATTATTCTGACATCGTTATTTTTATACAGAGTAAAATGAGGGCTTCCGACTCTAATTGGAAAAAAACCAACCACGGAGGAAAGAAGGAATTTTTCCCCTGCTCTGGTCGCTTGGGACACTTAGGGAAGAAAACCACGGAAGACCAAGGAAGAAAATAAAAAAACGGCTTATTTGTTGATTCACAAACCGGGCGCTGTCTCCTTCAGTGATTACCGCTGGCATTCTCCATTATCTTTTTTCTTTTTTAGTACATTGCAACAAGCAACAATACAAAAAAATGAAAAACACAAATTTATCAGGAATACCATATTCAGTTTTAGATCTAGCCACAGTCACACAGGATTCTACTATAACGGAAACATTTGCGAAAAGTCTTGAACTGGCGCAGCATGTGGAGAAATTTGGCTACAAACGTTTTTGGCTTTCGGAGCATCATAATATGGTGAGTGTAGCGAGCTCCGCCACTTCTGTATTGATTGGATATATTGCTTCCGGAACCAGTGCGATACGCGTTGGCTCCGGTGGAATTATGCTTCCAAATCATTCGCCGTTGGCCGTTGCAGAACAATTTGGCACACTTGAATCTTTATATCCCGGAAGAATTGATCTTGGTTTGGGCCGTGCACCGGGAACGGATCAATTAACGGCAATGGCTTTAAGGGGAGATTTTTTTAATAATGCCCAGGAATTCCCGCAAAATGTATTGAAATTACAAACCTATTTTTCGAAAGAAAACAGCAATGCAAAAGTGCGTGCGATTCCGGGTGAAGGGTTGGATATTCCGTTGTGGATACTTGGTTCAAGTACGGATAGTGCACAACTGGCTGGTGTTTTAGGATTGCCTTATGCATTTGCAAGCCATTTTGCGCCCGGCCAGTTTTTCGCAGCAATAGATCTATACAGAAAAATTTTCAAGCCTTCGATACGCCTTGAAAAACCATATGTAATGGCTTGTGTAAATGTGATTGCTGCTGATACTGATGCTGAAGCCCATCGTTTGGCCACTTCTTTGTATCAAATGTTTTTGGGAATTGTAACTGGTATTCGCAAACCGCTGCAACCAGCCGTTGATAGTATGGACGGCATCTGGACTGAAGATCAGAAAGCAGCATTGAACCAAATGTTATCGCTATCATTTATTGGAAGTGCAGAAACGATAAAGAAGGATTTGCAGAATTTTATTGAACAGACACATATTGATGAAATCATGGTTATTTCCAATATTTATGATCAGAAAGCGAAAATCCATTCTTATGAATTATTTGCAGAAATCATGAAAAACAGTTGAGGAAAATAGTGTCTGAATTTCTCTGTCGAAAAAATGTAAAAGCGGTTCCGGCAAACTAACAAATAATGATGATTCTTATTTTCCCAAAATCAAAGCCAGAGTCAAATTGACAAGTTGTGATTATATCAAAATTTTATGAGGAAAGTAATAAGGCGGACTAAGGAGGAGTTTACTTACTGATAAGATTTGGGTGAATCATTTCACGATTTATTGTTTTTGAAAGCTGTTCACTATCATGAAGACCTAACAGGCTTTTGAAACCTGCGCGGTCTTCAAAAAAATATTCATTGTCATGTCTTTGTAAAAAGAAGATATTATTTCAGGATGCAGTTTTGTAGTTTAAATTTGTAATGCAAAAAACCCTTTTGAAAATAATTAAGATTTTTCTCAGATACTCTTCTCTCATTTTTTTTCTATCCACTTTCTGCAGCAATATTTTTGCACAGGAACGGGTGGTGAAAGGAAAAATAATTGACTCTACGACCAAAGTTCCTTTGGTTTCGTGCAGCGTTTATTCGCTAAATTCAGGCGCCGGTGTTATCACAGATGAAAACGGAAAATATACTTTTTCAATCGATCGTAATACAGACTCTATTGCGATTTCTATGATTGGTTATAAAACAATGGTGAGGCGCGTAACGAAGGCAGAAAAACAGGAAATTGACTTTGAAGCGGTTCCGCTTTCTACTTCAATGCAGGCGGTAGTTATTTCCTTAAAATCCAAATATTCCAGGGCGCAAAAACTTATCAAAAAAGTTATTAAAAATAAGCCATTGAATAATGTCTTTAATAATCAAAGTTATCAGTGCCAGGTATATGATAAAATAGAAATTGATTTTAAAAATATTCCCGAGAAACTTCAAAACAGCCGTTTGATGAAACCGCTGGCCTTTGCCTTCGATAATATGGATACCACAAAGGATAATCAGAAAATTCTACCTGTCTATCTATCTGAAAGCAACGCAGATTTTTATTACAAAAAAAATCCACGTAAAGAACGATATGATTATACAGCGATTAAAAGTTCGGGATTAAGTAATAAATCCATTCTTACCTATCTCGAAAGCCTTTATAACGCTATTAACATCTATGACAACAACATAAAATTTATGGATGTAAATTATATAAGTCCGGTAGCGGAAAATGCTTTGACATTTTATAATTACCAAATCCTTGACACGGTTGTATTTAATCATCAAAGTTGCATTCAGGTACAGTTTTCACCAAAAGCTTATGGCAGCAATACTTTTAGTGGATATCTATGGATTACCGACACTTCATTTGCCGTCAAATCTGTGGTAATGCACATTGACAAAAATGCCAATGTAAACTTTCTAAACAAGTTGCAAATAACCCAGGATTTTCAATACATCAACCACCGGTTTATACCGGAAAAAAATATTTTATACGTGGATTTGAGAGTGCCGGAATTGAAAAAAACAGGCGCAATTATCACAAAAACGAGCTTATATCGCGATGCCATTTTGAATAATAACCAGATAGATACTGCTTTTGAAAAAAAGCAGACTCAAACCATCGCTTTTGCAAACGACTCCACTCACTGGGCGGGTAAGAGGTTTGAGCCATTGAGCAAATCAGAAAATGCAGTTTATAAACTCATGGATACATTGAATAAAATGCCGGTTGTTCAAACGTACAAAAAAATTATTTCCGCATTAAGCACAGGCTATTTAACTACCGGCAGAGTTGACCTTGGAAATATTTATTCCATTTATACCAACAACCTGGTAGAAGGCAACCGTTATACTTTTGGATTAGAAACCAATCACCATTTCAATGAAAATATTCAATTATGGGGATACGCCGGATTATCTACAAAAGACAAGCAATTCCGGTATCTCATCAGTTCAAGATTTGTATTGGCCCGCAAACAGTGGAGCACCCTGAATCTTACTTACACCAGCGATATTTCGGCAGGATACGAGCACCAGGACGAACTGGATCAGAATTCTATTTTTGCTTCTTTTTTAAGAAGGGTAAACTATTCTGAAGTAAGACTATTAAACAGAAAGGATGCAGATATAAAGTATCAAAAATTTTTTAATAACGGTATTGGCATTGGCGCCGAGTTAAAGAACAGCGCCATTACACCGTTTTTCAATGTGTATTATACGCATGACAATTTCACTCCTTACATTGTTACTAAACCAGGCGTGAACGAAGATTACAAAGTGAACGAAGCCACTTTTTCCTTAAGGTTTTCGCATCGAGAAAAATATATTACGGAGCATTATTACCGCGAAAGTCTTGGAAGCAATTACCCGATTGTTACACTCAGTTATACAGCAGGAATTAAAGTGAATACCGGTTTATTGAAAAGTGATTTTAATTACAACAAATGGGATTTAAATATTCAGCACGACTTTACGGATGGCCGGATCGGGCAGTTATCCTATACGATTGACGCAGGACTTACCAATGGTATACTTCCGGTTGTGTTATTGGATGTGCAGAAAGGAAATGACACTTATTATTACAACAAGTATGCATTCAACAACATGAATCGTTATGAATTTGCAACAGATAAATATGCAAGTCTTTCAGTACAGCAAAGTTTTGGTAGTTTTCCATTTAAATATGTTCCATTATTGAAAAAATTAAAATGGCGCTCATTGGTTACGTTTAAAGGAGTAATGGGCACCATGTCGGAAGCCAATAAAATTGCTAACGGATATTACGATTCTACTATCAATTATCACTTTACCATTCCGGATAAAACTCCGTACATGGAAACCGGCGTTGGCATTGACAATATTTTTCACTTAATAAGATTGGATGCAGTCTGGAGATTAAATTATTTAAATAATCCGGGCATTTGCAAGTTTGGATTAAAGGGAAGTTTGGAGTTGAAATTTTAATGTGAAAATGTGAAAA
>JBQCFO010000335.1:0-29794 GCA_051959055.1 Ginsengibacter sp.
CATGCATATAAAAGTTCACCGATATTTTCAATGCCCATTTCCTGCCAGATCAAAGAAATTTTTTTAGGACCCAGCCCTTTAATTTTTAACATTTCAAAAATGCCTTCCGGCGTTTTAAAAATTAAATCTTCCAGAATTTTCATTGTTCCTGTTGATAAAATTTCAGAAATCTTTTTTGCAATCGCATCACCTATTCCATTTATTTTAGAAATATCTTCTTCAGAAAACGTTTGCAGGTCAACCGTTAGTTGGCTAATTTTATAAGCGACTACTGAATAAGTTTTTGCTTTAAAATTGTTTTCCCCGTGTATGTCCATTAGTTTGGAAAGTAATGAAAACTGGTTTGCTATTTCTTTATTACTCATGCGGTAAAAATAAAAAATTTGAGGTCGGAAATTTTAATTTCCCGAAGAGACTATTCTCACAATAAATTGCTGAAATGCTTATATATACTGCATTTCAAGAAGAATAAAAAAAAGTCCCGAAATTTTCGGGACTTGAATTATCTGCAAGAAAAAATAAATTATTTTTTCTTAGGAGCAGCTTTTTTAGCGGCGGCTTTTTTAGGAGCAGCGGCTTTTTTAGGAGCAGCTTTTTTAGGAGCGGCTTTCTTTGCAGCAGCAGCCTTTTTAGGTGCAGCTTTTTTTGCAGCGGCTTTTTTAGGAGCGGCTTTTTTTGCAGTTGCCATGTTTTTAGAATTTAATTGTTAGTAAATAAAAATTAAAAATAAAAACATTTTGTTAACTGCCAAAACTTATTTGAAAAAAAAATTATGCAGTTGCTTCTGAAGCATTGACAGAAACGATCGTTTTATCTCCTTTTGTTTTTCTGAATTCAACCACTCCATCTGTTGTTGCGAAGATGGTAAAGTCTTTTCCAAGTCCTACATTTTTTCCGGGATGATAAACGGTTCCGCGTTGGCGAAGAATAATATTTCCTGAAGCAGCTGCCTGCCCACCAAAAATTTTTACGCCTAATCTTTTGCTTTGTGAATCACGTCCGTTTTTTACAGAACCTTCACCTTTTTTATGTGCCATGATTTTTAATTAAAATTGTATTAAGTTGAAATGAAATGATTTTTCATTTCGAATATAACGCTTATGCCTATGCGATTTCTGTTACTTTAATATGAGTATATTGAGTGCGATGGCCATGTTTTTTTCTAAAGCCTTTTCTTCTTTTCATTTTAAACGCGATCACTTTTTCACCCTTTACCAGGTCATTTACAATTTCCGCTTTTACTTTTACAGCAGCATCGCCATTGACAGAAACTTTCCCGTCGTTGTCATGCAAAAGCACTTCAGAAAATTCAACCTTGTCACCTTGTTTTCCTGCAAGATGTGGTACATATAAACTTTGGCCTGGCGTTACTTTAAATTGCTGACCGGCGATTTTTACTATAGCAAACATACTTTTCCAATTTTTTTTGGAGTGCAAATGTAAGGGAATTTGAAGTAATTTCAGTTAATAAATTCTACCAAAAACGCTATTTTATAATTTTTTTCATAAAATATTGGAATACAATATATAAAGGATAATGCTTTTGTCAAATTAAAAGACCTTTTTTTACTTTCGCCTGGTAAAATGAATGAATGAACACTTTTAGAAAGATTTTCACCTTTTGTTTCAGCATTTATGGCTTCACGGTTTTTTTGTTGTGGATGTTCATTTTGCTTCCTTTATTTATATGGGCTTTTTTACAAAAACCTGTTAAAGGTGGAAATCTCATTTATAAAATTTGCCGCTTCTGGGCAGATGCTTTTTTTTTCATGCTTGCCATTAAACATTGGAATATATATGAAACTCCTTTTGAGAGAAACGCCGAATATATTTTTGTTAGCAATCATATTTCATATCTTGATATTCCCATGATGATGAAAGTGATCAGAAAGCAACACATCCGCATTTTGGGAAAAGCTGAAATGAATAATATTCCAATATTTGGGTCCATTTATAAAAGAGGAACTGTATCTGTTGATCGTAAGAATCCACAGGCGCGTTCTAAAAGTATCCATAAGCTAATTGCATTTATTCATCAGAAAATTTCTGTTTTTATTTGCCCTGAAGGAACTTTTAATATGACCCGCCATCCTTTAAAAAGCTTTTATGATGGCGCTTTCAAAATTGCCATTGAAACACAAAAACCAATTCAGCCGGTTTTATTTCTAGATACTTATGATCGTCTTAATTATAATAGCATTTTTTCTTTAAATCCAGGAAAATGCCGAGGAGTTTATCTTTCACAAACTTCTACTGAAGGGTTAACAATGAATGATGTTTCTTTATTAAAAGAAAAAATTTTTAAGCAAATGGAAGAAGCTTTAATCAGGTATAAAGCAAGTTGGATTAAAGAAGTTTAAGAAACGCTTTAGATACTGCTCAAATTATTCTTACCGCTTCCATTCGGTCATTCACCGAAAAGACATGTTCATTAAAAATTATTTCAGGTTACTTTTGCTTGCTGAAATTTTATAAATACTACATCAGAATAAGATTTTTGTTGTTGAAAAAAAAGGTGAATGAAGCCGAAAGAAAAAAAACAGAAACCGCCCAAAGCAAATATTTTTAAAATCCTGAAGCCTTATTCAGGCATGATTAGCGGGCTTTTATTTTTTGCATTATTGAGCAACGGCCTCAATCTTGTTATTCCAAAAATTATCCAATTTGGCATTGATGATTTTGCAAAAGGAACTTTCAACATGCAAAGAATTATTACCTTGTTTTTGATTGCTGCAATTCTCATTTTTATTTTCTCTTATGTCCAAAGCATCATTCAGACTTTTGCTTCGGAAAGAGTAGCGCGCGATATGCGAAGAAAACTTTCTTCAAAAATTTCTGAACAGGATTACCAATACATTCAGCAAACAACCCCAGGCAAGCTTCTTACCAATCTTACTTCCGACGTGGATGCGATTAAAATGTTTGTTGCACAGGCGATCGTTTCGATTGTTTCTTCTTTAGTGCTGATTGTAGGTGCCAGTATCCTGTTACTGAATCTCAACTGGCGCCTTGGTTTACTGGTTTTACTGATGATTCCCATTATTGCGGGCACTTTTATTTTCATTTTTAAAAAAGTAAAAACATTATTCAAGAAAACACAGGAAGTTATTGACTGGCTCAATAAAGTAATCAATGAAAGTATTTTAGGCGCTGCACTGATAAGGGTATTGAATGCTCAATTTACCGAATACAACAAATTCATAGATGCAAGCGGTGAAGCGAAAAATCTGGGATTATCTATTTTGAAATTATTCGCCACCCTTATTCCGATGATGGTTTTGACTTCCACTCTTGCACGACTGGCGGTGCTTGGCGTTGGTGGACATTTTGTAATCAATGGCAGCATGACTTTGGGAGAATTTGCGGCTTTTAACAGCTACATTGCTATTTTAATTTTTCCAATAATCATGATTGGTTTTATGAGTAATGTGATCGCACGTGCTTCAGCATCTTACCAGCGCATTCATTCTACATTAGAAGCTCCGGATTTTGTAGATAAAGGCACAGTAAACAAACAAATAAATGGAAATATCAGTTTAGAAAATGTAAGTGTTTTATATGGCGAAAATCCAGCATTGAAAAATATTTCGTTTAAAATAAAAGGTGCCACAAGAAATGCGATCATAGGCCCGACTGCAGCAGGAAAAAGTCAATTATTTTATTTGCTAACTACTTTAATAAAACCTACAGAAGGATCTATTTTTTATGATGATATAAACATAACAGATTATAACAGGGATGCTCTTTTGAAGCAGATTGGCCTCGTTTTCCAGGACAGCATTATTTTCAATTTGACGCTCCGCGAGAATATTGCTTTTAATTCTGAAGTAAGCGAAGATGATTTGCAAAAAGCAATTGATACTGCAGAGTTGAATGACTTTATTCAATCACTTCCGCAAGGATTGGAAACCGTTGTATCAGAGCGCGGTTCCAGTCTTTCTGGTGGACAAAAACAACGGATTATGCTTGCACGTGCATTGGCCATCAATCCAAAAGTTTTATTGCTCGATGATTTTACCGCAAGGGTTGATACGCTTACTGAACAAAAAATTTCAGAGAATGTAAAAGAAAATTACCCGGACATAACGCTGGTTTCTGTAACACAAAAGATTGATCCGATAAAAGATTATGACCAGATTATTGTGATGATGGAAGGCGAATTAATTGCCAGCGGCAAACATGATTATCTCATGCAACATTCCCCGGAATATGTTCAGATATATCATTCGCAAAAAAGTACAATGGATTTAACAGAAGCATGAATCCCGGTAATTTCAAAGTAAAATGAAATACACATGCATAACTTTATGAAAACATCAATTTATGGAAGCACTTGAATTCGTTACAAAAATAAAAGATTGTCAAATTGTTGTTCCGGAAAGAATAAAAACAATACTTGGAAATTTGACTCAATAAAATCAAACTGTTTACCATACATCAATTTCTTAAAACATTCCCTTATTCACGAAAAAGTATAATGCATTTAAAAGAAGCATAGAAGTAAATGAATTACAATCTCAACATAGAACACAAAACTTCAACGAAAGCAGCGTTAAAAAAAATGCTGCAATTTATGAAGGAAGAAAAGCGCAATCTCATCATTGCCTTTATTGTAATGGCCCTAAATTCGGGCATTGCTATGCTTACCCCGTATCTTATTGGTTATACAATCGACCATTATATCCAAACAAAATTGTATCGGGGATTAATGACATTTACAGGCATTCTATTAGCGCTTTATATCATCTCAGCAGCTACTGATTATTTGCAAACAAAAATAATGGGAAGCATCGGTCAACGAATGCTGTATAGCTTGCGCAATGCCGTTTTCAATAAAATTCAAAGCCTCCCAGTCGCTTTTTTTAACCAGAATAAAGAAGGCGATTTGATCTCCAGAATAAATAATGACACAGATAAAGTAAACCAGTTTTTTTCTCAATCTCTTTTGCAATTTGTAGATAGCATTTTTATGATGACCGGCGCAGCTATATTTCTTTTGGCAATTCATGTAGAACTTGGTGCGGCTGCTTTGATACCCGCGGCCTTCATTTTAATATTTGTCAAAGTCATTTCTCCACTCGTGAAAAAAAAGAACGCAGCGAGCTTAAAAAGTACCGGAGGATTGAGCGCAGAAATCCAGGAAAGTCTGGGAAGCTTTAAAACCATTGTTGCATTCAACAGGAGAGATTATTTCAGAAATAAGTTTGATGCGGCGAACGTTACCAATTACAAAGCCTCTGTTGGTGCAGGTTTGATTAACAATATATTTGTTCCGGTATTTACTTTATTTTCCAATATTGCACAACTGATTGTCCTTGCCTTTGGAATTTATTTGATTTCAACCGGCAATTTCACCATTGGCTTGCTCATCAGTTTTATTGCTTATGTACAATATTTTTATCAGCCATTGCGACAACTCGCTACTCTTTGGGCCAGCTTTCAAACAGCAATGGCAGCATGGGATCGCATTTCAATTATTTTAAATTTAGAATCTAATCTTACAAAAAAAATCCAAAGCCATTCAATCAAAATTCCTAATCCCCCATTGATGGTCTTCAGAAATGTTTCATTTCAATATCCTGATGGTAAAAAAGTATTGCATGGTATTAATTTCGATTTGGAAAAAGGAAAAACTATTGCTTTTGTAGGCCCGACAGGTGGCGGAAAAACAACAACTGCTTCTTTGATTGCCCGTTTATATGATCCTACAGAAGGAGAAGTTTTTTTTAATGGAAAAGACATCCGAACTTATTCTTCTGAAGAACTCAGCAAAAAAATCGGCTTCATTTTGCAGGAACCGTTTTTGTTTAACGGGACGGTAAGGGACAATATTTTGTATGGAAATGAAGCCTATAAGAAACTGGGTAAAGAGCAATTGAACCATATTTTAGAAGGTGAAGGTTTAGATGGCTTACTTAATAGATTTGAAAACGGAGTTGATACGAATATCGTTTCCGGTGGAGATTCTATGAGCCTTGGAGAAAAACAACTGATCGCTTTTATAAGAGCAGTTTTGCGTAAGCCCGATCTTTTAATTCTTGACGAAGCCACTGCAAATATTGATACAATTACAGAAAAATTATTAGAAGAAATTTTAGAAAAATTACCACCATCTACAACAAAAGTGATCATTGCTCACCGGCTAAATACCATTGAAAATGCGGATGAAATTTACTTTGTCAATTCAGGTGAAGTAACCGCTGCCGGGAATTTTGAAAATGCGTTGCAATTATTGCTGGAAGGGAAAAGAGAGAGTTAATCGTCTTCAAATGCCAATTGGAAAACATGAAGAGTTTGAATAAAATGGAAACCTTTTAGATTAATGCTTCTCAGCGAAGTATTACTAGATAAAAAAGAATTAATATCTCAAATAAAATGATCTTCTTTGATAGTCAAATTTCAAGAATGCTTTGATTCTTCCTACAGTAAACAAACTTTTACTAACGATTTTCATTTTGCAATCCCGTCTTTTTCTTTTACTTATATTGATATTCGCTTATCGAAATAAATTCTCCTTTTATTTACCAATTTTACTTGCTTCATATCTTCATGCAAGGGGTTGAGTACGTAATTTATATCTTCCGGAATTATCACACTTGGAACCTCCAGCATGAATTCTTTTTTGTTAGAAAGAAATGCATCTCCCATTTTTTTAGTAAAAGGTCTGGTGTCCGGCGCATCCCAGCCCGGTTGCAGGTTTTTAACATCGATTTTTTGTATCAATACTTTATCAGGAACAAATAATGTGATGAGATGGTATACTCTTTTATCAAGCATTTTTGCGGGTGTATGCGCAAGAGTTTCTAATAAAGCCAATGATCTTGAAGAAGATGTGTAAAGTGCAAAAAAACCTTCACTATTCCAACGGCCACCAAAAAGCCTCGCGCCGTTTCCCGTCAGATCTTCCGCAAATTGCTGCTGCGTTATACGATATATTTCCATTAAAAACTTGCGGATATTTTATGAATAAACACCTTGTTCTAACCGGCCTAATAATTTAGTGAGCATCTGAATCCCAAACGAGGTATCTAAAAAATTAAGAGGAGTTTTATTGCCAAGAGAAATAAGCGGACTCTGCAACCACTCCGCAAAGGATTCTTTATCGCCTATAACTTCAATACCCCTCTGTGCAAACGCTGCCAGTTCTAAAACTTTCTCAGTCTTTAGGGTATCGAGCAGTTGATCTTCATCTTTTCGCTGAATATTTCGATAAGAAGAATGCAGTAATTCGCTCATTGTTTCCATGTTGATTCCAAGATACTCTGCAAGTGATTTTAAAGTAGACTTTTTAATACCAACACGTGAAAGATTTATGAGATCAAAATCTCCTGAAAGCGATTTTTTCACATTTTTATTTCCACCCAAAATCACCCTCAGTGTTTCATAAGGCTCGGTTCCAAAAGCCACAGCAGCTTCTTCTACAACAAATGGCGAATCTTCTTCTGTGGGATAGGGTTTCATTTTTTTTGATTGATGGTTCATTTTATTTCTTTTCCAAATATACGACATTTCGTATAAAAAAAAACCTTTTTGTCATAATTCTTTTTAACGGCTATTTTACAATCTACAACCATCTAAACAATCTCAACCTTCTTAATCTTCACGCTCTAAACGAATTCCTCCAACCTATTTTACAATTTCTCCGATTACTTCTCCTACACTTCCATTTGGCATTTGAATATGCAATAAAGCTGCAATTGTTGGCGAAATATCCGACATGCGTATATACCTGTTAGTAGTGCCGTGCTTAACGTCCCAGCCCATAAACACCAATGGAATATGAGTATCATAAGGATTCCAGTTGCCATGAGTAGTACCTGTGCCACCTTCACTTCCACCAAACCATCCTGGATCAACAATTATCATTACCGGCCCACAACGTTTTGTGTTGTATCCATTGATGATCATGGTTTTGATTGGCTCTGGTATTGGTGCATCGCCAATATGATCTATATCCACTGCAAATTGGATTCCCGGCTGCTTTTGTAAAAATGAAACAGCGGCTTTCTTTACAGCTTCATAATCAAGATTATTTTCATTGATCTTTTTTAAATCAAAACCAAAGTGGTAATTGATAGAAGACGACAGGAGCTTTTCCACACCAAATTTTTTCGTAAGAAATTCATTAAGCGGATTGTTAATTTTTTTTGAAACCAAAAAATCGGCAGGAATATGATGCTCTTGCATAAAACCAATTGCATGTGCTGCCCCGTGATCAGCAGTAAGAAATAAAAGATAATTGCCTTTACCAACTTTCTCATCCAAAAACTTAAAAAAGGCAGCAAAATCTTTATCAAGTCTCAAATAAGTATCTTCAATTTCAACAGAATTCGGTCCATATTTATGCCCTACATAATCTGTAGATGCACAATTGATGGCAAGAAAATCTGTAGATTCTCCATTACCAAGATTATAACCGTTTACCGCGGCTTTCGCAAAATCGAGCGTGAGCGTATTTCCAAAAGGTGTAGTCCGAATGCTTCCCCGGTCATCTTTGTAAATATTTTTCATACCGTGAGGAAAAACAGGCGCATTTTCTCCTTTAAATTTTCCTTCCCACGATACATTATCTGCACTGCTTTGTTTGTAAGTATTAATTGGATATAAAGTATTCCAGCCACTTGCAAGAAGCTTTTCCGGTTCATCATTTGCATTAAATTTTTTTGCCCAATCAGGCAGATCTTTCATATAATAAGTGCTGGTAATAAAGCGTCCTGACGCATCATCAAACCAAAAAGCGCCATTTGCTGTATGTCCTGCAGGCAAAATTGCAGCACGGTCTTTCAAGGATATACCCACCACGCGTGACCGGAAATTTGTTGCCAGCCGCAATTCATCTGTAATGGTAGAAACCAGCAAATTATTCGGCGACATTTGGCCTGCTTTCCCCGGAGCGCCAACTGTTTGAGCAGAAGTATCTTCCGTACAGTACCAGTTTTTGCCGGTGAGCTGATCAATCCAGTCGTTGCCAACAATGCCATCAATAGCAGGTACGGAACCTGTAAAAATTACAGTATGACCAACAGCAGTATAAGAAGGCAGGTAATTGATAAATGTATTTTCACAGGAAAAACCATCATTTAAAAGCCGTTTAAAACCACCCTCACCATAGCGGTCATAATAACGATAGAGGTAATCCCACCGCATTTGATCTACTACTATTCCTACTACCAACTTAGGTTTTTGGTCTTTATTAAACTGTTGAGCACAAAGAAAATTAGAAGTAAATATAAAAGCAGTTAAAACGAAGATTTTTTTCATCGCATTTTTTTTTGCGGCTAAAGATACCTTTATATGTTAAAGTGAAAAAAAATTGGCAAATAAAATACAGAAATGGTAGGTATTATCAACAAAGCATATAGTTATCTAATGTCTATATTGTACTTTTGCGCACAATTAATAAACACATAAATAAATTACATGAAAGACCTTTTTGAAAAGATGAAGAAAGATGCGGGTCCGTTAGGCACACACCTTAAAAGAGCACACGGCTATTTTGCATTTCCAAAATTAGAAGGCGAATTGGGAAACAGAATGACATTTCGTGGCAAAGAAAAAATAGTTTGGAGTTTGAATAATTACTTAGGCTTGGTAAATCGCCCGGAAACCAGAAAAATAGATGCGATAGCTGCAGAAAAATGGGGAATGGGAAATCCAATGGGTGCAAGAATGATGAGCGGAAACACTGCCTTGCACGAAGAACTGGAAAAGGAACTTGCTGATTTTGTAAGCCGTGAAGATGCCATGCTACTCAATTTTGGCTACCAGGGCGTGATGAGTTGTATTGATGCTCTTGTAAACCGCCACGATGTAATTGTTTATGACGGAGAAGCACATGCCTGCCTGGTTGATGGAGTAAGATTACACATGGGTTACAGTTATAAATACAAACATAATGATTTGGATGATTGTGAAAAACAGTTGCAGCGCGCCGCGGCAATGGCAGACAAGACTGGTGGCGGAATTCTTTTGATTACTGAAGGTGTTTTTGGCATGAGTGGAAACCAGGGGAAAATAAAAGAAATTGTTGCATTAAAAGAAAAATATCCATTTAGAATATTGATTGACGATGCGCATGGATTTGGCTCAATGGGACCAACTGGCGCCGGCGCTGATGAAGCCCAAAATTGCCAAAAAGATGTCGATCTATATTTCAGCACATTTGTAAAAAGCATGGGAAGCATCGGTGCATTTATCAGCGGTCCGAAAGATATTATTGATTACCTGCGTTATAATGTGCGTTCACAGATTTTTGCTAAAAGCCTTCCTTTAATTGTCGTTGACGGTATGTTGACCAGAATGCAGATGTTGAAAACGATGCCTGAACTAAGAGAAAAATTATGGCATATAGTAAACCGCCTTCAGAAAGGATTAAAAGATAAAGGATTTGATATTGGGACCACAAACAGCCCGGTAACGCCTATTTATATGAAAGGTGGCTTGCCGGAAGCCACAAATATGGTAATGGACATCCGCGAAAATTATAATATTTTTTGTTCGGTAGTCGTTTATCCTGTTATTCCAAAAGGAGAAATTATTTTCAGAATTATACCTACTGCCGCACATACAGATGAAGACGTCGATATCACTTTAAAAGCCTTTGAAGAAACAAAGAAGAAATTGGATGCCGGAGCATACCAGGCAGAAGACATTCCGGATATGTCAGAGGCGGCATATCTAAAACAAACGGCATAAAAAACCGGGCTACAAATAAATTGTGGCCCGGACAATTAAAACCTTAACCATTTAATCTTAAAACTTAAATCAGAGGATCTAATTGTAAGTCGACATGAAAGGGGAAATGGTTGCTTAAGCAGTAATAAAATTATTTTTTCTATTGCTTCTAACATCAGATAGTTCTCTTGCAATAACACACTGTCTGTTTCTTATCATAATTTTGGAAATAAGTCATCACCAATATTTCCAGATTTTAAAAAAACATAAAAACAATCAATACATTTATTAATGTTCCTGATAAAAGCATTTAATTATTTATTTGGAAAATGGTTGTTTTCTCAAAGTGCGCATCTCAATTATTCTCTCAAATATTCCGGCAGAAAACGTGATATAGATATAAATTATCTCGATTATATCCGGCTTGCAACTTTAGAATTAGTTGCTAATGAAATTAATAGAAAAAATCTTCTGGGAAACGTAGCGGAAGTAGGCGTTTACAAAGGAAAATTTGCAAAATATATCAATCAATATTTTCCTTCCAAAAAACTTTATCTATTTGATACTTTTGAAGGATTTGATAAAAAAGACATACAAGCAGAAAAAAAACTCGGGTTAAATGATGCAAACCAGGATTTTTCTAATACTTCTGTTGATTTGGTTATAAAAAATATGCCTTTTCCTAAACAATGCATTATCAAAAAAGGATTTTTTCCTCAAACTACTGCGGGCATTGAAGATGCGTTTGTTTTCGTAAACCTTGATACTGACCTTTATGAACCAATTTACCAGGGACTTATTTATTTCTATCCCAGAATGGTAAAAGGGGGATATATTTTTGTGCATGATGTAAATAATGATTCCTATAAAGGTGCGGCAAAAGCGGTGGAACGATTTTCATCAGAACAAGGAATCTCCTTTCTTCCTATTCCCGATTCGTGTGGTAGTGTTGTTTTTATAAAAAATTAATTGAAAATACAATTGTGGTTTATTTCTTCATTTACTGGGCAAAAATGATAAATTTCAAACTATCCGATATTCACAAATTGAAACTTATCTCCATCAAACAATCCTTTATCACTCAGTTTTAAATGCGGAATTACCAGCAAAGCCATAAAAGATAAAGTCATAAATGGTGCGGATAACGTAGAACCAAGTTTCTTTGCAGCAGCATCAATGTTCGTATACATTTCTGCAACCTTATAACCATCTTCATTGCTCATTAAACCTCCAACGGGCAAAGGCAAAATCAGATTCAAATCTGGTTTAAAAGAATCAGCTACACTCACACCGCCTTTTGATTTTATAACCAGATTGATGGCATCAGCAATACTCTCATCATCTACGCCAACTGCAATAATATTATGGCTGTCGTGTGCTACAGAAGAGGCAATTGCACCATGCTTCAATCCAAAGTTTTTTATAAATGCTTTGGAAACCGGAGCATCTTTATACCGGTTCACGACAACAATTTTTAAAATATCCTCTTCGGGATGACTTACATAAAATCCATTTTCTTCTTTTGGCAAAAGAAGAAGTTTATTAGTTATCAATTGTTCGTCTAATGCTTCAATTATTTCACCATGAAAATCAGAAGTTTTGATTTTGAAATCATTTGCATTTTTGAAAGAACAATTAAAATTATTAATGAGTGATGAGTGTCGGGTTTTAATTTTTGTTTGCCCGTTTTCTGCAACCAATTCCCCATGTATATAGGTGGACAATACTTTAAAATCTTTCAGATCTTCAACAACAATAAAATCTGCAGGAGTGCCGGGTTGCAATATTCCAACATCCATTTTATAATGCATCACTGGATTGATGCATGCAGCTTTTAAAACTTTAAAAACATCAATTCCATTTGCAACAGCTCTTTTGCACAGCTCGTTAATATGCCCTTTTACCAAACTATCCGGGTGCTTATCGTCGCTGCAAAACATCATATCGTTCTCATGATCATCCAATAAATCAATCAATGCTTCAAAATTTTTTGCAGCGCTTCCTTCCCGAATTAAAATCTTCATTCCATCCTTTAATTTATCAAGCGCTTCTTGCCGGGTAAAACATTCATGATCAGTGCTGATACCAGCTTCTATATACTTTTTTGCTTCTTCTCCCCGTAATCCGGGTGCATGTCCATCAACAGGTTTGCCGTAGCTTTCTGCTGAATCTATTTTTGCAAAAACTTCCTCATCATGGTGAAGAACACCGGGAAAATTCATCATTTCGCTTAAATAATAAATCTCTTTCCTGGATAAAAGTTCATCTACCGCATTGGCATTAAGCGTAGCGCCGGCCGTTTCGTAAACAGTTGCAGGCACGCAACTTGGCGCACCAAAATGAAATTTGAAAGGAACCGTTTTCCCGTTTTCAATCATATACTCTACACCATCGATTCCACAAACATTTGCGATCTCATGCGGATCGCTGATTGTGGCAACAGTTCCATGCACAACCGCCAATTTTGCAAACTCCGACGGAACAAGCATTGAACTTTCAATATGCACATGGGCATCAATAAAGCCGGGAATGATATAAGAAAGTTCTTTTTCAGAATTAGTAATCCTTTCGATTGATTTTATAAAACCTTTTTCAATATAAATCTCTCCTGCAAATATTTCTTTTGATTCGATATCAACTATATTTCCTTTGACCGTAAAACCCATAGTTTTTAAAATATTAAGATGATGCTTTATTTATTTGCAAAATATTTCTCCTCAAGAATTTTGTCTTCATTATAAATATCATGGTAAAAAATGATTTTATTATTCTTTGCTTCGCAGGTAAAATATTCTATAAAAAGAGGCAGTCGCTTTTTTACCATAATTGTTTTCCTGGCTTTATTTGCAATCCATGTCTTTATAGAATCGGTGTTATACGAAAGTTGTTCGCCTTCTTTTGTAGCAAGGCTGTCATTCTGAGCAATATAGAATGCAAGCGCTTCCCATTTTTGCACACGCACGCATCCATGACTCAAGGCACGATCGGAATTTTGAAATAAATACCGTTGATTGGTATCGTGCAAATAAACGCTATAGGGATTATTAAAATTGAATTTAAAAATACCGAGTGCATTATCATCACCGCTGCCCTGCACAATCTTCCATGGAATTGCTTTTGTATATTTTGACCAATTTACCGTGTAGGGATTTACCGTTTCACCATGAGAATCAACGAGGCTGAAACCCTTACTGGCAAGATAGCCTGGATTGTTTTTCAAAGCCGGCAGGATATCTTTTTTAATAATACTTTCCGGAATGGTCCAATTGGGATAGGTAACCATATTGGTAATTCTTGAAGTAAGGCGCGGTGTTGGGGTGGAAGGTTTTCCAACAATTACTTTTGATTCAAAAACAACTGTATCATGATCATAAACTTTTAGATAAAAGCCCGGTAAATTAACCCAGATATAGGATTCAGGAAGCTGTGGAAGCGACTTATAACGGTCAAGCGTAACCGCAATTCTTCTGAACTTTTCATTGTCTGTTAAATTTAAAGCCCGCACGGTCACTTCTCCTGCTTTGCCGTCGACAGTCAGCTTGTGTTTTGCCTGGTATTTTTTAATTTCATTGCTCAGCAGAGCAGAATCGGGGGTTGTAATCTCTTTGTTACCAAAACCGGATTGCAGCAGTCTTTGATAAAGATTTTTATAAAAAGCAATCGTGTCTTTATAAGGATAATCCAGGAACAAATATTTTTTCGGATTCATGCTATCTACAAAATTTACCAGCAGAGCTTTTAAAGAAATATAAGCACTATCTGCTGGCTCTACATTTTGAAACGTTTGTGATACAGCATTTGATTCAATTATTTTATTCAGGTTTGGAATAAAAAAAGAATCTGCATAATTGTTTTTAGAAACGATGGAAACACTGTCGGGAAGCAGCCTTCCTTCTTTTAAATCTTTTAGTGTCTTCATAAAAGCATCACTGAGCATAAGATCTGCTTTTGTCCAGGCAATGGCATCCATTCTTACCAAAGAATCATTGGCAATTTGAGTGCGTAAAGTGTCTAACTCCTTGTAATGATAATCTTCGGGATATAAACCATAATATTTTGAATTTTTTATAAATTGGAACATCGAATCAGCCACAGGATTCCACATTTCTTTCTTGCTCCAGATTCCCTGGTAATTATTTTTTTCATAAAAAGAATTAACAAGATTAAACTGAGACAACCTGATAGAATCGTTTATCATTCCATTGGAATTTTTGCCAAAAAGCAACACAGCTTTTATATTATCAGCAATCTGATCATCCATTTTTTCCGGCACTTTTACAATTTCTTTTTCTTTTACCGGATGATTGTTTTTGCAATTAATAAAGCAAAAAAATAATAACCCTGTTGAAAATATTTTTATGAAGTTTCCTTTATGAAGCATAGTTGCTTTTAACTTTTTAATGAATTAAATGAACAGGAATTTTTATAATAACATATCCGTTACTGAAATTTCGTTTCTAATTTCCGGTGTTTAACGATGTGTCAGCGTAGTCAAAAATAGTTAATAAGTATGGATTGTTTATTGTTAAGAATTGAAAAAATTTGTATGCTGAAGACAGTAAAGGTCCAGCTTATCATCTATTTTTCGCTATGGTGAATGACCGTACTTCTTACTATTCATTTGAAACTGCAACGGCTGTCCTTTCTTGTTTTTCAGGTAATGTAGGTGAAAACGTTCGAAAAAGAGAGCTTATATGGTACTAATCATTTTCCAAAAAAGTAAAAAAAAAGTACGGCAAACAAATCCCTTTTGAACTTCAAAAAGTATCAATAAACAAGCGCCTTACATGATAAAATATAAAATAGAGTAAAAAGAGAGATACCAGTATTTAGTACACCTGTTCTTTGTGGTTAATGCAAAGGCAAAAGCGTTTTTTCGTGATTTAGCTATTGAGTTAACATGAACTAATTTAAAAATCCTCTTTCTTTATTTAAAATTTTCTTATACCGTTTTTCATTATGCAGGTAAGTGAAATGAGTTGATGAAATACCGATAATGATTGCAAGAGCAATAAAAATATAAACCAATCCTGCTCCTCCGGTTTCCCATAAATCAGTAAATAATTTTGCCAGAAAAAAGATAACCAAAAAAGCTACTACAGCCCACGCTATCGAAAACAATAAATAATACTTCCATTTCGGGCCGCTTTTTTGTTCGCGCCACTCCGCCATAAAGCGCCTTTCCTCATTCGTTATCATTGTTTTTTGTATAATATTTTTATAAAAAGTTTGATTATTTTATTAATTATTGCCAGCAAGTGCATAACAGCAAATGAACAAATAAACTGGATTCTTAATCCTTAATTCTTAATTTATTCAGCCATCATTTCTTTCGCTACTCTTATTACATCTTCTGTATTCGGCTTGCTGAAATAATCTCCGTCGCTCCCATAAGAAGGCCTGTGATCCTTCGCCGTAAGCGTTCTTGGCGAAACATCCAGCCACCGGTATCCTCCTTGTTCTTCCATTACTTTATTAAACATATAAGCAGATGCTCCACCGGGCACATCTTCATCAATAAACAGAATCCTGTTGGTTTTTTTTAAAGAACCGAGGATGGAATGATTCAGATCGAATGGCAGTAAAGTTTGCACATCTATCACTTCACAACTTATGTTTAATTTATCCAGAACATCAGTAGCTTCCTCAATAATACGCAATGTGGAACCATAGGAAACGATAGTAATATCTGTTCCTTCTTTTACAATTTCGGGAACGCCTAATGGCACTCTGTATTCGATTAAATTAGAAGGTAATCTTTCTTTCAGCCGATAGCCATTCAAGCATTCAATCATCAGGGCAGGATCATTGCTTTCCAATAAGGTATTGTACATTCCAACGGCTTGCGTCATATTTCGGGGCACACAAACATACATGCCACGAAGTGAATTAATAATCATACCCATCGGCGATCCGCTGTGCCAGATTCCTTCAAGGCGGTGACCACGTGTACGCACAATCAAGGGTACACTTTGCTGCCCTTTGGTACGGAAATGAGTGGTACAAACATCATCGCTCAAAGGTTCCAATCCGAAAAGCAAGTAATCAAGATATTGTATTTCAGCAATCGGGCGCAAACCCCGCAAAGCAAGGCCAAGCCCCTGGCCCATTATTGTAAGTTCACGGATGCCAGTATCAAAAATTCTTTCTTCCCCGTACTTTTCCTGCAGGCCGCTGAAGCCTTGATTTACATCGCCGATGTGGCCAAGGTCTTCGCCAAAAGCAATTACTTTATCATTGACGGCAAATAGTTCATCAAAATATTTATTCAATACTTCAAAACCGTTTACCATTTCTGTTTCATAATTATATTTTATTGAAACCGGAGCAACTTTTAAAGCAGATTTCGGCCCTTCATTATAAAGATCGCTGTCAAACAATTCTTTATTTTCCTGGATCAATTTTTCATAATAATCTTTTACTTCCTGTACATCATCGGCAGGGGAAGAAATATTAATTGCCTGTGCCAAGGTTTTCATTACATCCCTGCGTACCGGCTCACGCAAAGATGCCAGGTCTTTAGCCAGTTTTTCAATCTCCGGTTTATTTGAAGAAACTTTTTGCAAAAGAGTAACCGTTACATTTACCTGTTGTTTGATCGGATTCATATATTTATCCCAGGCATTCTGACGGCTTTGCTTTACGAAACGCTTGGCGTTATCCTCAATATCATTTAATTCATTTTCGTCAGCAAGGGAATTGGCAATAATCCACTCGCGCATTTGTTTTTTCCCATCCCATTCTTTTTCCCAGGCAAGCCTGGAAGGGCTTTTATAGCGTTCATGGCTGCCAGAGGTAGAATGGCCCTGAGGCTGCGTCAGTTCTTCTACATGAAATAAAGCAGGAGTATGGGTTTCACGGATGTGTTTAATGGCGCCATCTAATATTTCGCACATTCCGGCATAATCCCAGCCTTTGAGTTTGTAAATATTTATGCCGTTGGTATCTTCTTTTTTTTGCAAGCCACTCAAAGCTTTTGAAATAGAAGATTTAGTAGTCTGGTATTTTTTGGGAACCGAAATTCCATAACCATCATCCCACACAAAAACGGCCAGCGGAATTTGTAAAACCCCTGCCGCATTCATTGCTTCCCAAAAATGACCTTCGGATGTAGAAGAATCACCGATCGTACAAAAACAAACTTCATTTCCATTATCACTCAAGTTGTTATACTCATGCAAAGCTCCTACTTCCCTGAACACTTTTGAAGCAAAAGCAAGGCCTAATGCACGCGGCATTTGCCCTGAAGTGGGCGCTATATCTGAAGAAACATTTTTTTTATGAGCCAGATCCAGCCAGTTACCATTTTCATCTACGAATTTTGTTGCAAAGTGCGAATTCATTTGCCGACCGGCACTAAAAGGATCATTCCTGATATCAGGATCAGCATAGAGCTGCGCAAAGAATTGCTCGACAGTGGCAAGACCACTGGCAAACATAAAAGTCTGATCTCGGTAATACCCTGCACGAAAATCTCCTGGCATAAAAAATTTTGCCATAGCCACCTGCGCCACTTCTTTGCCATCACCAAAAATCCCAAATTTTGCTTTGCCTGTAAGAACCTCTTTCCGGCTTAGTAAACTCGTTTCCCGGCTTTCGCAAACCACTTTATAATCTTTTAAAACTTCCTCCCTGAATTTTTCAAAAGAAAGATTTTCTAAAAGGTTTTCTTCGCTGATTTGATTGATCTCCATACCGGCAAAAATATTAATTATGAGTGATGAATGTTAAAAAACCGAAAAGGCTTCCACAATTTGCAACTATATAGTGCGTTTTAGTATCTTTGAAATCATTTTAAACCTCTAAAATGAAAAAAATATTTACTCTTTTTTGTTGCATTACGTTTACGGTTTCAGCTTTTGCTCAAACAACCGTTACTAAAGTAAACAAAAAGAATAAAAGTATTGCAACAATTGTAGCAGAATCACCCTCCGCTGCTTCTAAAGAAAGCCTTACATTAAAAGAATCAGAATTTGATTTTGGGAAAATTCCACAGGGCAAACCGGTGACCCATGTTTTCGAATTCACCAATACCGGCAGCATGCCGTTTGCATTGGACAATGTGCAGGCAAGTTGCGGCTGCACCACTCCGGAATGGAATAAAGATACCATTGCACCGGGCGCAACTGCCACAATTAAAGTAGGGTACAATGCAGCAACTGAAGGCCCTTTTAATAAAACCGTTTCCATTACCTATAATGGCACAGAAACAAAACAAATCATTATCAAAGGCGACGTCTGGAAAACTCCGGTAACATCTGCTCCTGAAAATACTTCTTTAAACACCTTAAAAAACGAACCATAAAAATAAACCCATCATGAAAAGAATCTTATTTGCCGCACTCTTGTTATCTTCTACTTCATTATTTGCTCAAAAAAAAGCAGATGATATAGCGAAATTAAATGTAACCACTTATGATTTCGGAAAAGTAAAACAAAATGTTCCTCCTACTGCAACCATTGTGGTAACCAACATTGGCACAGAACCATTAATCATTGAGCAGGCAACTCCTTCCTGCGGATGTACTGTTTCGGATTATACAAAAGCGCCCATCGCTCCGGGAAAAACCGGAACCATTAGCGCCACTTATAATGCTGCAGCTGTTGGCCCAATTGATAAAACCCTTACTGTAAAATTTGCCGGAGCAGATGATGTGAAATTTGTAAAACTTACGGGTGAAGTACTTACGCCAACTGCTTTTGACAGTTTAAAAACCGATAAAGAAAGCGCTAAAAAATCAAAGAAAGAAAAGAAAGACGTTACGTCAAAATCCTAAAATAATACTATCAATAGTAAGAAAAGCCCTTCAAACTGAGGGCTTTTTTATTGTCGAAAGAAAAAGCCCTTCATTTTTTATACGAATAAATTCCATTCGCCTGCGCGATGCAGGTAATCTGCAATTCATTGATACAAACATTTGGAGGCAGAGAAGCGCAATAAAAAATGGTATCGGCAACATCAGCAGCGGTCAACGGCACAAAGCCTTCATAAACTTTTTCTGCTTGCTCCTCATCACCTTTAAATCTTACAAGCGAAAATTCTGTTTCTACTGCGCCAGGTTTTACATTGGTCACTTTAATATGATGCTGCAGCAAATCTATGCGCATCGCTTCATTAATTGACTCCACCGCACTTTTGGTAGCGCAATAAACGTTTCCCCTTTCATACACATCATCGCCGGCTGTAGAGCCAAGATTAATAATATGGCCTTCATTTTTGGTTATCATAAACGGAATTACCGCTTTACTTACATACAGCAATCCGTTTATATTTGTCTGTATCATCGTTTCCCAATCAATCATATCTGCTTCATCAAACAAATCGCGACCTAAAGCAAGCCCAGCGCTATTTATCAAAATATCGACTGCTTTCCATTTATCAGGAAAGTGATTGATGGTTTCAAAAACTTCCTCTTTTTTTTGTACATCAAATGGCGCACAAAAAACTTCCACTTCATATTTTCCTTCCAGTTCTTTTTTTAAATCTTCCAGCCTTTCTTTTCTCCTTCCATTAATAATAAGATCATCTCCGTTCGCTGCAAATTTTTCTGCACATGCTTTACCAATCCCAGAAGTAGCGCCGGTTATAAAAATAATTCTTTTCATTTTATTTTAGTTTTATTTTTTGTAAAGTAAACAAACAAGAATAAAAAAAAATCCGTATAAATCCGTACAATCCGTGGCAAATATGAATCCTCTTTATTTCTTTCTTTGCTGATAAAATACTTATTCATTGGAGTATATTCGTGGCCAATCATTCCAACAGCAATTCCTCTGGTGAACAAATAATTTTTAAACAATCCACCATATTGGAATACAAAAAACCTTGCTCTTCTGTTTTATACAAGAAAGAAATTAAATTATCATAAAAACCTGATGTGTTTAATACAAAAATCTTTTTATTGTGAATGTTTAATTGATTCCATGTAAGCATTTCAAAAAACTCATCCATCGTACCAAAACCGCCTGGAAGCACTAATGCAGCATCGCATTTTTCATACATCATCCTTTTCCTGATGTGCATATCTTCTACTTCAAGCATTTCAGTAACGCCATGATGCTGATGTTCAGGAACTGCTAAAAACCGGGGCATGATTCCAACTACTTTTCCTCCTTTTTCTAAAACTCCGTTTGCTACAGCCCCCATGATTCCTTTATTACCACCGCCATAAATTAAGCTGATATTTTTTTCTGCTAACAGATTACCCACTTGTTTTGCATGGTCACAAAACAAGGGATCATTGCCATTTTTTGAACCGCAAAAAACGGCTAAATTTTGTATTGACATATTTTTATTTATCTTGGAAAAATTTCAAAATTAAAACATACAAATCCTTTTTCATTTTTAATCTTTCCAAAACCCAATTATGTCTCCTGTTGTATTGCTTTCTTTTATTATCGGCTATTTTTTAATGCTTATTTTAATCTCTTATTTCACCTCAAAAAAATCAACTTCCAACGCCACATTTTTTATCGCCAACCGCAACTCAAAATGGTATCTGGTTGCCTTCGGAATGATCGGAACAGCGCTGAGTGGCGTTACATTTATTTCTGTTCCCGGAGAAGTCGGAAACCTTGCTGGTTCTCAGTTTCGCTACTTTCAGTTTGTACTCGGAAATGCAGTTGGTTATTTTATTGTAGCCGGAATTTTACTTCCCTTGTATTACAAAATGCATCTTATTTCTATTTATGAAGTGATAGAAAGAACACTTGGAAAAGTGAGCCATAAAACTGCAGCAGCAATCTTTTTAGTTTCGCGTGTTATTGGTTCAGCATTCAGGTTATACCTCGTCGCCATTGTTTTGCAAAAATTTATTTTTGATGAAATGGGCGTTCCTTTCTGGCTCACAATTGTCATTTGTTTATTACTGATCTGGGGCTACACGTACAGAGGTGGATTGAAAACCATTATTATTACCGATACGCTTCAAACAGTTTTCCTGGTTGCTTCTGTAATTCTTTCAATTTATTTTATCTGCAGCAGTCTTGACATGAATATTCCGCAGGCTTTTCATGCAATAAAGGATAGTAATTATTCTAAAATATTTTTCACTGATAATTTTGTTTCCAATAAATTTCATTTTTCCAAGCAATTCCTTGGAGGAATATTTGTAACGATTGGCATGTTTGGGCTCGATCAGGATTTGATGCAAAAAAATCTGAGTTGTAAAAACTTAAAAGACGCCCAAAAAAATATGCTCAGTTTCACTTTTATTTTTGTCCTCATTAATTTATTTTTTTTAAGCGTTGGCGCGTTACTTTACATCTATGCGAATCGTGAAGGAATTCCGGTTCCATTAGATTCTGTTACCCACCAGCCAAGAACAGATTATTTATTTCCCGACATTGCTTTAAATTATTTTAAAGGAGTTCCAGCGGTTGTATTTATGTTGGGCTTAACGGCTGCAACTTTTGCAACCACTGATTCAGGGCTTACAGCGCTCACAACCTCGTTTTGCATAGACTTTTTAAATTTTGATAAAAAGAAAGCATCATCAGAAAAAAAGATGGAGCGCACAAGAACATTTGTGCATGTTGCTTTTTCACTGATTATCCTTTTCGTTGTTTTGTTATTTAATGCGGTAAATGACGCTTCGGTTGTAACCGCAATTTTTAAAGTGGCAACCTTTACTTATGGGCCGCTCATCGGACTATTCGCATTTTCTTTATTTGCGAAAAAAAGACAAGTACTCGATTATGCAACTCCAATCGTTGTTGTATTGGCCCCGCTATTGTGTTATTTTATTGATAAGTATTCAAAGGTTTTATTAAATGGATATGTGTTTGCTGATGAGTTGATTATTGTGAATGGGCTTCTTACCTTTATCGGGCTGTGGATCATGTCTAAAAAAAAACTCCAGAAATAAAAGTATCCTATGCCTGAAACAATAAACGAAAAAGCAAATAAATATGCCACTTCTTTTTCTGAAACAACAGATAAATTGTTGCAGGAAATTGAAAAATTTACTTTAAATCATCATGCTCATTCCAATATGTTGAGTGGCCCTTTGCAGGGAAAGGTGCTGGAGATGCTGAGTAAAATTATCAAACCAAAATACATTTTGGAAATAGGAACCTTCACGGGTTACAGTGCATTATGCCTTGCCAAAGGATTGAATCAAAATGGTTTTTTACACACGATAGAATTGCGGGAAGAAGATGCAAAGATTTCTCAAAATTATTTTGCAAAATCTTCACAGTCTGAACAAATAATTTTACACACAGGAAATGCGTTAGATATCATTCCGCGCCTGAATGAAGAATGGGATTTGATTTTTATTGATGCCGATAAAATCAATTATATTAATTATTACGAATTAACTTTGCCACGGTTAAAAAAAGGCGGAGTAATTCTTGCCGATAATGTATTATTTCATGGCGACGTTTTGGAAGAACGTATTTCCGGTAAAAACGCAATTGCCATTCACAAGTTTAATGAGCATGTGGCAAAAGATGAAAGAGTTCAACAGGTAATTCTCACCATCAGAGATGGTTTGATGATGATTCTGAAAAAATAATTGTTTTAAATAATTTGAACAAAAATTCCTGTTTATCAATGAACAAGGCGATAATAATTTTGCTATTTCTTTTCGGTTGTTTTTTTCAATGTGCCGCTCAGAATATGACGACGCAACAATATATACAGGAATACAAAGACCTTGCGATTAGTGAAATGAAAAGAATGGGAGTGCCGGCAGCCATTACACTTGCGCAGGGATTGCTGGAAACACAAAGCGGAAACAGCGATCTTTTAAAAGCATCGAACAACCATTTTGGAATAAAATGTAAAAGTACCTGGACGGCAGAAACAGTAACCCATGATGATGATGCTCCCGGAGAATGTTTCAGAAAATATAAAAGTGCAGAAGATTCTTATCGCGATCATTCCAATTTTTTAAGAGGCAACAGCCGTTACGATTTTTTATTTCAATTAGATCCTGCAGATTATAAAGCGTGGGCGTATGGTTTGCGAAAAGCAGGCTACGCCACCAATCCAAAATATCCGGATATTTTAATAAAGTATATTGAGGATAACAACCTGGAACAATATACCATGGACGCCATCAATGACGTTCCTCATTTTGATGTGGCAAAAATTACAGATGCCCCTGTACCCGACTCTACACCCGACTCTACTGTTACATCGGATAATGATTCTGATGTGGCGATGCCAACGAATCTTACTATTAATGGAGCGAAAGCTATGTATGTTCCCAAGGGCACGTCTTTATTGGCGATTGCTACACAACACAACATCAATCTTGAAAAATTATTAAGCATAAACGATCTTACAAGAGATGGGATATTACAAAAAAGCCAATACATTTTTTTAGAGAAAAAAAAGAAAGAAGGACAGCAGGACTTTTGCATTACCGAACCAAATGAAACTATGTATGATATTTCTCAAAAATATGGTGTGATATTGCAAAATCTTTATTCATACAATCAATTTACGCCTGATGATTTTATCGTCGCTGGAACAAAAATATTTTTGAAGCCTCCGGTATTCAGAGAAGTAACCACCGCTCAAAGCGCAAGGCAAAATGCAAAAAACACAAACCTTCAAGCTTCAACCACAAACCTTCAACCTTCAACCACGAATCCTCAACCTTCAACCACGAACCTTCAACCTTCAACTCACAAAGTGCTGCCAAAAGAAAGCCTGTATGGGATTTCAAAGAAATACGGCGTTTCCATGAATGATTTAAAAAAATGGAATAATCTAACAAGCGATCATATTCAAACCGGGCAACAGCTCATCATTTCAAAATAATTTATGCCCACTTTAAAAGTACATGACAAAGAATTTATTCCTTATATCACTTCCGAACAAATAGAAGAGCAGGTAATGAGAGTTGCATCCGAAATTAATAAGGATTATGAAGGCAAAAAACCTTTGTTTATTGCCATACTGAACGGTGCTTTTATTTTTGCTGCTGACCTTTTTAAAAAAATAAATATTGAAGCAGAGATTTGTTTTATCAAACTTGCTTCTTATAAAGGTGTAAAATCTACAGGAAAAGTAATTACAGCAATTGGGCTGGATGCAGATCTTTATAACCGAGATGTGATCATCATTGAAGATATTGTGGATACCGGCAAAACATTATCCCAGTTTTTGCCGCAATTAGAACATCAGCATCCTGCATCTCTGAAAGTAGCTTCACTGCTTCACAAACCAGCAGCTACCGTACATTCCATTAAAATAGATTATCTTGGATTTACCATTCCTGATAAATTCGTATTAGGATATGGATTAGACTATGACGGGCTTGGAAGAAATCTGAAAGAGATTTACCAATTGGTTTAGTATCGAAAAATCAATTAATTTCAACGGTTAGAAGAATTTATCAAATACATTTCCTTGAAAAAAATTCTTACCATATTTACTGCAATATTTTTCATTCATCACACTTCCGCTCAATATTACATCCTGGGCGAAGTAAAGAATGAACAGAATCAGCCACTGCAGAATGTAAAAATATACATGCCTCAAAAAAATGCACTTTATTCAAGTGGTGTTTCCGGCGGCTTTGGTATTCCTACTTCTAATTTATATGACTCATTAATTTTTAGTTTGGATGGCTATATTTCCCAGGCCATAAAAATTAAAACCCAGGAATACCAGCATATCATTTTAGAATCTAATTCTGCTGCTTCCCATTTTACGGGACAGAAAATGGCTTCTATTACCAGGGGTACCATAGGAAACATTCTACCTGTTTCATATTATCTGGATGAAAGCTACAGCAATCTGGCAGAAAATGATTTTATCAAAACAAATGATAAAACCAGTACAGAGTTCGCAATGCGTATAGATAAAGCCTCTTACAGCAATATCCGGCGCTTTCTGAATCAAAGTACGAAAGTACCCATAGACGCAGTAAGGATCGATGAAATGCTTAACTATTTTAATTTTAATTATAAAGAGCCGGATTCAAACAAAATATTTCGTCTTCAAACGCAGGTGACTGACTGTCCATGGAATAAAGAGCACCGGCTATTGTTTTTGAATCTTTCGGGCAAAAAATTAAATCTGGATCATGTTCCGCCATCTAATCTGGTATTTTTGATCGACGTATCAGGAAGTATGGATTTGCCAAACCGGCTACCTCTTTTGAAAGAAGCGTTTCAATTGTTGGTAAAAAATTTAAGAAAGCAGGACACGGTTTCTATTGTAACTTATGGGGGCATTGTTAGTGTGTGGCTTCCTCCAACCAGTGGAAAAGAAAAGCAAAAAATCTCGAAAGCGATAGAAGAGTTAAACGCATCAGGCGATACACCGGGCGAAGCTGCAATCAGAATGGCTTATAAATTAGCGGAATCAACATTTATTAAAAATGGAAATAACCGCATCATTCTTGCAACTGATGGAGATTTTAATATCGGGCAAAAAAGCGAAGAGGATTTGCAAAATCTTATTTCCAAAGAAAAGCAAACCGGTGTATATCTTACCTGCCTTGGGGTAGGAATGGGAAATTATAAAGACTCAAAAATTGAAGTTTTGGCAAAAAAAGGGAATGGAAATTTCGCTTATATAGATGATATCCGGGAAGCGGAAAAAGTGTTGGTAACTGAATTTACTCAAACGTTGTATTCCATTGCCAGCAACGTTTATATCCATGCAAAATTTAACCCGGATCTCATAAATCAATATCGTCTTATCGGTTATGACAATAAAAAAAGTATCCTTTCGCAAAACAATTTTGAATTGGAAGGCGGCGAAATAGGCTCCGCTTCAGGCAATACAGTAATCTTTGAAATCATCCCTTCCGCAAAAGATTCTCTTTCCGGTAAACCAGGAAATATTGCTGATTTTGTTGTTCATTACCGGCTGACAAAAGATACTTTAGAACATATCACAGAATATATGTGTCCTGAGAATTATAAAAGGTTTGATTCCATAAACAAAGACCTTCAGTTTGCAACAGCAGTTGCAATGTTTGGTTTAAAATTGAGAGAATCAAAATATTTTCCTGCTGATATGGAATGGAATGTGATTAAAAATATTGCGGTTGCTTCATCAACTCCTGATAACTTTTTGGAAGCAGAATTTATAGGACTGGTTGATAAAGCAAGGGAAATTTATACGGATAAGAAAAGGAAAAGGTTTTGGAAAAAAGAAAAAGACTAATTTTTTTTGCCGCTATTCTCTTAAAATTGTGGTGTAACTTTTGCTGAATTCATATTTCAAACTTCATTCTACTTTTACAAATATTTAATACAAGTAATCATGCACATCATACCTTTTTTGTTGAAAGAACTGGAGCAGGAAGCGGGCACTACCCGAAAATTTTTTAAATTAGTAACACTGGAAAATTTTCAATGGAAGCCGCACGAAAAAAGCATGAGCATCATACAATTAACCTCCCACATTGCTGAGCTTCCAGCCTGGATTGATTCTGCCATTACCACTGATGGAATTGATTTTGGCAAAACACCTTACAAATCACCTGATGTTCATAATACAGCCGATCTTATTAAACTTTTGGACGATTCTATAAAAAAAGCCACAGATGCTTTGCTGAGTGTAAGAAATGAAGATGATCTTTTGCAAACATGGACGATTCGGAACAATGATCAAATTATTGCCGCAATGACAAAGTTTGAGTCTGTTCGTATTGCTTATAGCCAAACAACACATCACCGTGCGCAACTTGGTGTTTATCTTCGTTTGCTGAATATTCCCGTTCCTCAAAGTTATGGCCCAACCGCAGATGAGCCTTTTTAGGATTTCATTTTACTAATTGCCCAACTTAAATGAAGAATAGGAAAAGGTGTTATTTGTCTTTTTGCTGACAGATGACAAACCCCTTTTTTTAAATTTTTTATTAAACTAAGCTGACAAATAAAAGGCAAAAATTTCTCATTCTACTATCCTCAACTTTGCATAATTCAGCATGATTTTCTTTTCACCATTGTATTCAAACTTTACAGTAGCAACCGGATTGTGTGCTGCCCCTTCCATTTTTATTACTTCTCCAAAACCAAATTTCTGATGCTCAATTTTTTGGCCGGTTTGCAAATTACTCGTGTCGCTTGGAGCAAAACCGGGCGAAGGAACATGCTCTTTAATTTTTATAACCGGCGTAGAAACAAGATACGCCTGCTTTTCAGGCTGAGGTTCACGTTTTTGATTGTAAGATGGATATTTGGGCCTATCAAAAGCATTCCAATGATTTGTTTGATTGTTGCGCATGTTCCCAGCCGCAAAAGATTTGTCCAAACGTTCCTGTGGCAATTCATCAATAAACCGGCTTGGTTCATTCTGGGTAAGGTTTCCAAAGCGGTAACGGTTATTTGCATACGTAAGCCATAACCTGCTTTTTGCTCTTGTAATCGCCACATAAAATAATCTCCTTTCTTCTTCAAGTTCTTCGCGCGTATTGATTGCCATTGCATTTGGAAACAATGTTTCCTCTAACCCTCCGACAAAAACAACCGGAAATTCTAACCCTTTAGCGGCATGGATCGTCATTAGTTTTACTACATCACTTTCACCTTTATCATCATCTGCATCGGTCAATAAAGTGATTTGCTGCAGATAGCTTCCCAGGCTTTTATCAAGCAATTCACCATCTTCTGTCGGCGTTTCTGTAAATTCTTTTATAGAGTTCAATAACTCCTGAAGGTTCTCATAGCGGGCAAGCCCTTCGGTGGTTTTATCATTAAAAAGATCTTTTACAATACCGGTTTGTTTGCCCACAAGAATGGCCAGATCATAAGCATTTTTCTTTTGCAGTTCACTCTGAAACATTCTGATCATGATTACAAAGTTGCTGATGATCTCAAGCGTTGAAGCCTTATAACCAAACTCTGCAGCCCGTTCGAGCACATTCCACATGGAAATGTTATATTGATTAGCAAACAGAATTGCTTTTTCGATGGATGTTTTTCCAATTCCGCGGGCAGGATAATTTATAATTCTTTTTAGCGCTTCTTCATCACCTGGATTTAAGATCACACGCAGATAGCTTAAAAAATCTTTGATTTCTTTTCTTTGGTAAAAACTAATGCCCCCATAAATGCGATAAGCGATATTCATTCTCCGAAGGCTTTCTTCAAAACTTCTGCTTTGTGCATTGGTGCGATAAAGAATAGCAAAATCACTGTTGCGGTAATGGTTGCGCAATTTCTGTTCCTGGATCGCATCGGCCACATATTTTCCTTCATCATTATCTGTTGCCGTACGCACCAATTTTATTTTTTCACCTTCATTATTGCTTGTCCAAAGTTTTTTTGGAATTTGTCCTTTATTATTTAGAATAATGTGATTGGCTACGTGCATGATATTTTGTGATATGCGGTAATTTTGTTCCAGCATCACCACTTTTACTTCATCATAATCTTTTTGAAATTGTAAAATATTTTCTATGGTAGCTCCACGAAAACTATATATACTTTGTGCATCATCGCCTACAACCGCAACGTTTTCATGCATGGCGCCCAGCAATTTTATGATTTGATATTGTGAGGTATTGGTATCCTGGTATTCATCAATCATAATGTATTTGAACTTGCGTTGGTACTTGCTGAGGCTCTCAGGATGTGTATTTAAAAGCTGATAAAATTTCAGCAACAAATCATCAAAATCCATCGCACCGTTTTTGTAACATCGGTTGCAATAAGCGGTGTATATCTGTCCAATCAGCGGCCGGTTTGCGCGCATATCCTCCTGCTGCAATCCATAATCATTGATGTATTCTTCAGGAGTGATCAAACTGTTTTTCGCATTAGAGATCCGGTTGTAAACAGTATTGGGTTTATAATGTTTATCATCAAGATTCATCTCTTTTACTACCGTTTTTACCACACTTTTTGCATCATCCGTATCGTAAATAGTAAAGTTTCTTGGATACCCAAGTTTGTCTGCTTCCGCTCTCAAAATCCGCGCAAATACAGAGTGAAAAGTACCGATATATAAATTTCTTGCTTCATTATTTCCCAAAATATGCGTAACTCTTTCCTTCATTTCGGCAGCAGCTTTGTTGGTAAAAGTGAGTGCCAAAATCTGGAAAGCATCTACACCGGTTGCCATTAAATGGGCAATTCTTGTTGTTAAAACTTTGGTTTTTCCGCTTCCTGCGCCGGCTACAATCATGATTGGGCCATCGCGATG
>JBQCFO010000336.1:0-11898 GCA_051959055.1 Ginsengibacter sp.
CTTTGCTGCTGAAGGCGATTGGAAAACAGCAGCATTGGTTCGTGCAATGAAAGTAATGGCTACAGGACTGACTGGTGGTAATTCTTTTATGGAAGACTATACCTATCATTTTGATCCGAAAAATGAAATGGTTTTAGGTTCGCACATGCTGGAAATTTGCCCATCCATTGCAAAAGAAAAACCTTCGTGCGAAATTCATCCTTTGGGTATTGGTGGTAAAGCCGCCCCTGTCCGTTTAGTCTTCAATGTCAGCGCAGGCCGTGCTTTAAATGCTTCTGTTATTGATTTGGGAAACAGGTTTCGTTTGCTCGTAAATGAAGTGGAAGCAGTTGCTCCGGAGCACGATTTACCGAAGCTTCCCGTAGCAAGGGTTTTGTGGAAACCTTATCCGGATATGCAAACCGGTTGCGCTGCCTGGATTCTTGCCGGAGGAGCGCACCATACCTGCTTTAGCCAAAATCTCACCGCTGAACATTTAGAAGATTTTGCTGAAATGGCCGGGGTTGAAACTGTTTTTATTGATAAGGACACAAAGTTGAGAAATTTAAAAAATGAATTGAGATGGAATGAAAGCAGTTATCAATGAAAACGAAAAAATTTTCATGAATAGTACCTTTGCTTTCGAAAAAATATCCAAATGTTTAAATTTGGTGCTTCGTAAAAAAGTAGTGGAAGCTTAATACCTTATTTTCTACACATAATGACAAAGGACCTTAATTGTTAAACAATGAAGTTTTAAAGTGTAATGAAATCAATGACGGTTATTAATGAATACAAAGAATATGACAGGATGCTGATTGCAGTGGACTGCATTATATTCGGTTTTGATGGAGAAAACTTAAAGGCATTATTAATAAAAAGAGGCTTTGAACCGGGGTTGGGAAGCTGGTCTCTTATGGGAGGTTTTATAAAGAATGAAGAAAGCGTAGATGCTGGCGCTGCCCGCGTGCTCCAGGAACTTACCGGCCTTACCAATATTTATATGGAGCAATTGTATTGCTTTGGCGAGGTAAACCGTGATCCGGGCGCAAGGGTAATTTCTATTGCCTATTTTGCTTTGATAAAAATTAATGACTCTTTACAATTGAGGAAAGAGCATAATGCGAAATGGTTTAACATACAAAGATTGCCTTTCATGATTTTTGATCATAAAAAAATGATAAGTCTTGCAAAGGAGCGTATCCAAATAAGGGCCGCCAGCCGGCCCATTGGCTTTGAACTGTTGCCTGAAAAATTCACTTTGCCTCAGTTGCAAAATCTTTACGAAAATCTTTACGACACCACATTTGATAAACGGAATTTTTCCAGAAAAATCTTGTCTCTTAATATCCTGAAAAAACTGACTACTAAAGAAAAGTCAAACTCTAAAAAAGGAGCTTTTTATTATATGTTTGATGCTAATAAATATAAAAAACTTGAGCGCCAGGGTGTAAAGTTTATTTAGCCGTCGGTAGAGAAGGTCAGGCGCCGGATCTCAGAATAATAACCAGTCTGACATTGTGGTGCCGCTGGAAAGAAAAAACTCCCGCTTTTCAGGGCGGAAGTTTAATTTTTTACGCTTTTCAGCAAATTCCTGGGGCTTAGTCCCGTTAAATAATTTTCCGGTTTCGGCTGTACGGTTTTAAAAGGATCGGATCAGGTTTCCTTTTGATTTTGGATTGGTTTTCACAAGACTGAATTTAATTTCATTGTTGAAACGATATTGGATATTCGTTTTCAAAATAAAATCCCGGTTTTTTTCCTCTTTACTTTTCGCAAAGAGACGATATTGGATAAAAAAAAAGTAGAAGTTGACTGATATCGGATTTTAGGGATTTTTAAAGGAATTTGGATAGATTCTGTTTTTCCCGGATTTTTGGATATTTTTTAATGATTAATGCCTACATCAACATCAATCAACTTCTGGAACAAAGATAGAAGTTGTGTGGCTTCTGCAAAGAGCAGGATTGCTCTTTTTTGCAGGTATTAGAATTACGGTTAAAATAGTAAAAGGTACCCTACGAAGATGAGGAACATTACGTTTTCAAAAATCGTAAGATTACTTTTAAATTCTGGTAAATATTTAGATAGTAAAATTAACTAGCTGAAAATTAGGTAGTTGCAAAAATTAATTTATTTATTTCTTGCATTGAGGTAGCCGGTAATTATTTGCAAAACCCCAAAATACAAATTCATCTTATTTGTGCTTTTACTGAAAAGCAATTTACGTTAATTGCTGTTTTCCGGAATAGAAGCGCAGAAAACAGCAGAAGTCATTTGCATTAAGGTTGCCAACTTTCGAAAAGTTGACAACCTTCAAGTTCGCTTATTTTGCCAAACTCTGAATAATATCATATTTAGTCACGATGTGGTAATCTCCTGTTTCGTCCTTGCTTAGTACGGCGCCGTTTTGTTTTGAAATAAGATTGCTTAATTTTTATACTTTAATATCAAAAGGAACAATTGGATATTCTTTTTCCATAACAGTTGCAACAGTTTCTTCCTTTATGTTAGGATCAGTTAATATTTTGTCGAACAATCCGCCCTCGCTTAGTGAACCTACTATTTCGTCTGAGCCATTCATCACAGGAAGATTTTCAATATCATATTTACGCATCAGTTTAATGGCTTCGGAAACTGTTTGTGCTGCGTTTACCGTTACTAATTTTTTTGTTCCGCGCCCGGAAACCAAATCTTTAAATGTTTTTACCTCCAAAAAACCTCTCTCCATCATCCACTGGTCGTTATAAATTTTGGCTACATACCGGCTTCCATGATCGTGAAAAATACAAACCACGACATCGTCTTTTTTAAGACTTCCTTTCAATTGCATCAAACCTTGTAAGCAGCTTCCTGCACTATACCCACAAAACAAACCTTCTTCTTTCGCAATCCTTCTTGCCATAAGGGCGCCATCTTTATCTGTAACCTTTGTGAAAGCGTCAATGTATTGCATATCATAATTTGCGGGAATAAAATCTTCACCAAAACCTTCGCTGATATAGGGATATACTTCATTTTCATCAACTATTCCTGTATCAAAGTACTTCTTCAATAAAGAGCCATAACTATCTATTGCCCAAACTTTTATATCCGGATTTTTTTCTTTCAAATATTTGCCTGTTCCTACAATTGTGCCACCGGTGCCGGTCGCAACAACGAGATGAGTAATTTTTCCTTCTGTTTGTTCCCAGATTTCCGGGCCGGTTTGTTCGTAGTGTGCCAGCCGGTTTGCAAGATTATCGTATTGATTTACATACCACGAATTTGGTACTTCTTCGGCAAGTCTTTTTGAAACCGAATAATAAGAACGTGGATCATCGGGTTCTACATTTGTAGGACATACGATTACTTCTGCGCCCACTGCTTTTAAAATATCTGCTTTTTCTTTGGATTGTTTATCTGTCGTAGTGAAAATACATTTATAACCTTTTACACAGGCAGCCAACGCAAGGCCCATACCAGTATTGCCGGAAGTTCCTTCAATGATGGTGCCGCCTGGTTTTATTTTACCTTCCTCCTCAGCCACTTCGAGCATTTTTACGGCCATCCGATCTTTGATAGAATTGCCTGGATTGAAGTATTCCACTTTTGCCAAAACGGTACAAGGCAAATCCCTGGTTATCTTATTTAATTTGATAAGAGGCGTGTTGCCAATCGTTTCTAAAATGCTGTTTTTCCACATAAATTTTTATTTTTTGCAAGATAAAAAAAATAGGGGAGAGCAGGTATTTAGAAATTTGACACAGAAAAATTCAGAAAAAATTCTGCTATTTCTTTTTCGATTTTTCGCTTTCTGTTTCCTTTTTATTGTGTGTAACGTCATCGCCTTTAAAATCCTGTTCTTCGTTTTTGCGGCTATCGAGATTGTCTCTTACATCCGGGCGTTTGCTATTGTTTTGTTTGCCGGTATTTTTATTTTCGGATCTGATGTTGTTGTTATTTAGTGCCATAATCTTTTTTAGAATAATGGCGTAAAAAGCATGCCATAAAGGAGTTGAAAAGTTGAAGGTTGAAGATTGATGGTTGATGGAATTATAGTAAAGAACTTGCATTAAAATAAGGATAAAAATAATCAGTAATTCTGCTTTCGAACTTATTTAATTTTATTTTCATTCAATTGAGAAAGTTATTTAACTTCAGTTTTCATCTTAAAGAAAAAGATATGGTAACAAAAGAACAACGAAAAAGATATGGTAACAAAAGATCAACTGCTTGATATGACACCGATTGGTATGAGATTTACTGTTCTAAACACAAGTGCCGATACCCAAGGAAAATCATTAGACCTTGAATGGGAAATATTACCCGGTTGTAATATGAAAGATCCTTTGATACATATTCATCCAAACGCGATTGAAAATGCTGGAAGGTGAACTGGAGTTTTTTGTAAAAGATAAATGGGTACACTTAAAAAAGGTGAAAAGCTTGCTGTTAAAAAAGGAGTGTATCATAGTTTCAGAAATCCAACGGATCAGGTTGCAAAAGTTTTCAACACACATCAGCCGGCATTAAAGATGGAAAATTATTTTGAAGTCGCGTGCAGAGCAGTAAATAAAGTGACAGGTGATGGCCAAAAGGAATTTAAAATGAACCTGAAAAGCAAAATGTATATGAGCGTGCTGGTGAATCAGTACAGCAATATCGTAATGAAAACGCCTCCTGCATTTATTATTAAAAGTATGGCTTTTATCGGAAGGTTGTGAGGGATAAGGTTTTATAAAATGCAACTCTGATTTAAGGACTCGAACAGAGTCGGCACGATTAAAAACGATTGCAGCAAAAGAACAAATATCCCGGATTTATATTTTACAATTTAAAAAACATTTCATAAACCCGATTAATAAATTCTTTTTCATTTTCATACTAATAGAATTACCATTTACTCCTTTGTAATACCGTGCCTTCCTCCTTTTATCAGTTCCAATGCTTTTGACACTGCAGAATCGTACGTATTATTTATTTCATAAAACCCTTCAGTTCTCCATATTTCACGGGCGGTAAGTACTTTTATCTGTCTTTCAAGAATGGATTTTTCCGTTTTATTATTTAGGTTAAAATAAATGGAATCTTTTGCTGCATAGTTTTTTAAATCATTTAAAACCTGGTCAGAAACGGTATATTTTTCCTGAAACACCTTAGGTGAAGTATATTGTTTAAATTCTTGTTCGTGCCGCAGATAATTCAGAAAAACAAACCGGCTAAGCACTCCGGACATGAGCGCCGACATTACATTTTTATTAAACAAAGTGGTATCATAAGGCACAAAAATATCGGGTGTAATTCCACCACCTCCATATAAAATCTTTCCTGAAGCAGTGGTAAATTTCTTTTCATTCGTATGCTTTATCGAATCTGCAGACGTCATTTCACCATCTTTAAAACGGTTTACCAAATCATGTTCATACGCATCGATTCCCTGGCTATACGATTTTTGAATGCTGCGGCCAAGTGGTGTATAATATTTTGCAACAGTCAATCTCAGCCCTGCGCCATCACTGAGCTGGTATTGTTCCTGAACCAGGCCTTTGCCAAAACTGCGCCTTCCGACAATCGTAGCACGATCCCAATCCTGCAAAGCGCCACTCAGTATTTCACTTGCCGAAGCGGTTCCTTCGTTTATCAAAACTACCAGTTTTCCGGATTCAAAAAGGCCGTCTTTTTCACACAAATATTCTTTCTTTGGCGAATGAGCGCCTTCTGTGTAAGTGATAAGTTTACGGTCATTTAAAAATTCATCAGCGATATTCGTCGCTTGTGTAAGAATGCCGCCACCATTGTCTCTCAGATCGAGAATGAGACTTTTCATTCCCTGTTTTTGTAATTTTTCCATAGACTCCATAAATTCCCTGTAGGTGGTTTCCGAGAATTTATTCAGCCGAATATATCCAACGGTATCAGCAATCATATAGGCAGCATCCAGGCTATAAAGCGGAACGGGCCCACGTGTTATTGGAATTGGTATTTGCTTGCCATTTCTAAAAACAGTGATTGTTACATTTTTGCCTGCTTCCCCTCCAATCAGTTTTCTCAATTGTTGTGAAGTAATATTTTTTCCGGCAACAACAGAATCATCGACTTTGATAATTTGATCACCAATCAATAAACCCGCTTTTTCTGAAGGTCCTTTTGGTAAAACATTCACCACATTTACGGTATCATTGATAATGTTAAACTCAATTCCGATTCCAAAAAATTGTCCTTCCAGATCTTCATTTACAGATTGTAATTGCTGTGCAGGAATATAAATGGAATGTGGATCCAGTTTGGAAAGTATCGTTTGTATCGCCAGGTTTCCAAGTGAATCTATATTTTCATCATCCACATATTTTCTTTTGATCCGATCCAAAACCTGCTGCACCGGCCTTTCTTTTTCCACGAAAAAAATACCATTATCCGGCATATTTCCTTTGATCCTGTAACCGATAAACATACCGGCAATCATGCAAATACTCAACAACAACGGCAGCCAAACCTGTAACTTTTTATTGTGCATATTCTTCTTTGTTCTATTTTTATTTTTTTTAAGAAGGTGCAAATTTCCTCAATAAACATGATAAAATGATAAGTCAGACAAAATTGATAGCAGACAGCGGTTCCACGAAAACAGAATGGTGTCTTTTGAAAAACAATAAACCTACGCTTTTTACTACGCAGGGAATGAGCCCGTATTTTGTAAATGCAGAACAGGTAGAGCAGATTATCAAAACAGAGGTTTTCCCTCTATTGAAAAAGAACAAGATCGATGAGTTTCATTTCTATGGAACCGGTTGTAAAAATCCAGCTAACCTCAAAATGTTTAAAAAAGTATTTAACACATTATTTCCAGGCGCTTTTATTGAAGTAGATAATGATCTTTCCGGTGCGGCAAAAGCGCTCTGTGGAAATGGAAAAGGTATTGCGTGTATACTAGGAACCGGTTCTAATTCCTGCTACTATAATGGAAAAAGAATTGTAAAAAACAGCCCTGGAATTGGCTTCATTTTAGGCGATGAAGGCAGTGGCGCTTATTTGGGCAAAAAAGTAGTGCAGCATTTTTTATATAACATTTTTGATGAAGATCTTCGCGCAAGATTTGATGCAAAGTTTGTAACGACTGATTCAGAAATCCTCGAAGCTGTTTATAAAAAGCCTTTGCCAAACCGCTATCTTGCTTCGTTTGCGATTTTTCTTGCCGAAAACCGTGGACATTATATGATTGAAAATATCATTGAAGATGGAATTAATGATTTTTTTTATACCCACATTATTGCTTATCGTGAAAGTCCAAAATTTCCGGTTCATTTTACTGGCGGAATTGCTTATGGTTTCAAAGATGTAGTCGCACAGCTTTGTAAAAATTATGATTTGCAATTGGGAAGTATTTTGAGAAGCCCGATGGAAGGATTGATTAAGTATCATGCTAATTTGAAATTGTAAAATGGGTGAGTTGGATATGTTTATTGCTGATGTGAAAATCATATCCAGTCAATGAAGAAATAAGAGCATTTTCATTCTAATGAAGCAAAACTGCAGCAGTGAAGGAAGAAATAAGAACATTTTTCATTTTCAGGGAATGATAAATTTCCCTGCACCAAAAGGAATAGTCATGTCTTTTTTAAATCGCATCTATTCGTTAACTAATCCTTATATCGAAAATGTCAAATTTTTAAATCAATTATCTTTGCATTTTAAATAAAATATATGCTGGATACAATAAGTGATGCTATTGATGATATAAAAAAAGGAAAATTAGTGATTGTAGTGGATGACGAAGACCGCGAAAATGAAGGTGATTTTATTACTTCTGCACAAAACGTAACTCCCGAAATAATTAATTTTATGAGCAAGCATGGCAGGGGATTAATCTGCATGCCACTTTCCGAAAAAAGATGCGATGAACTGAATCTGGGTATGATGGTGAATAAAAACACCGCGCTCCATGCTACGCCATTCACTGTAAGTGTTGATTTACTCGGACATGGGTGCACTACCGGAATTTCTGCTCATGACCGTGCAAAAACGGTTCAGGCGATTATTAATCCCGAAACAAAGCCCGAAGACCTGGGCAGGCCTGGCCATATCTTTCCGTTACGTGCAAAAAATGGCGTCGTTTTAAGAAGAACCGTTCATACTGAGGCTACGCTTGATTTGGCCAAACTTGCAGGACACAGCGAAGCAGGTGTTTTGGTTGAAATCATGAATGAAGACGGAACCATGGCGCGTTTGCCGGAGCTTCGCAAAATAGCTGATAAGCATGATTTAAAACTTATTTCTATAAAAGATTTAATCGCTTATCGTTTAGAAAAAGAAACCCTTATTAAAGAAGAAGTGAGGGTGAAAATGCCGACAAAATATGGCAACTTTGAGTTGATTGCTTTTACCCAGTTGAATACCGGCGAAGTACACATGGCTATGAAAAAAGGAGATTGGAAAAAGGATGAACCGATATTAGTAAGAGTGCACTCAAGCTGCATGACTGGTGATATTCTCGGCTCGCTTCGCTGCGATTGTGGCGATCAGTTGCACAATGCTTTAAAGATGATTGAGGCGGAAGGAAAAGGGCTTGTTTTGTATATGAACCAGGAAGGCCGTGGTATTGGATTGCTTAATAAATTAAAAGCGTATGAATTGCAGGAACAGGGCATCCCTACGGTGGAAGCTAATTTAAAATTGGGATTTTCGATGGATGAACGGGATTATGGAGTTGGCGCACAAATTTTGAGAAGTTTAAATATTTCTAAATTAAAACTCATTAGCAATAATCCAAAGAAAAGAGCAGGACTACTTGGTTACGGGCTTGAAATCGTTGATACCGTTCCGATTGAAATTCTACCAAACAAACACAACGAAAAATACCTGAAAACGAAAAGGGATAAAATGGGACATAAGATATTGGCGAAGTAGTTCAAGGTTGAAAGTTCGAGGTTCAACGTTTAAGATTGAAAGTTATCAAATTCAGAATCTGCAGTATTTGTTTGTTTACTGCAAAGGATTCTGTTTTAATGAACCTTCTTTAATCAAACCTGCTACAATCTTATCGATCGGTAGGGTTACATTTTCTGCTGAAAAATCTTTCAGATCAATAAGACGAAAAGTTTCGACAGAGGTTTTTTCTTTATAAATTTTCAATTGCTCTTCTGTAAAATCAAATGCTTTTTCTTTAAGCGGAATTTTGATCGGCTCTAACGCTTCTACATAATAATAAATTGAAATGATTTGTTGTTCAGGATTAAATGCGCTTTGCTGATAATAATCTGTGGTATAAAGATGCTGCCCAACTTCAATCGCTAAATCTATTTCTTCTTTAAATTCTCTTTTTAAACAGTCTCGTGTTCCTTCTCCGATTTCCATTCCACCGCCGGGAAATTTGGTATAATACTTTCCGTGGATATATTCATCACTCACCAGGATCTGACTTTTTTCATTGATCAGGATTCCGTAAACACGTAAATTAAACATCATTAATCTTTTAAAGAAATTTCTCCTGAAAATACAAAAGTTGCAGGTCCGCCTAATTGAATATTTGTAAATTCTGCTTCACTTATTTTTTCAAATTCAACACTTAAATCTCCACCTTTTGTTTTTACTTCCACCCGGTTAAAGCCGTTATCATTATGTGCTGCCATCAGCGCTGAGGCTGTTACTCCTGTACCGCAACTCAGTGTTTCGTCTTCCACACCGCGTTCGTAAGTACGAACATAAATCTGATCTTCTGTAAGAGTCTGTACAAAATTTACATTAATTCCTTTTTCGGCAAAAGCTTTATTGTAACGGATTTTACGGCCTTCGGCAACTACATCAATTGCTTCTACATCGGCTACAAATTTTACATAATGTGGTGACCCCGTATTTAATAGGTAATGATCAAGTGAGAATTCAACATTCTTTACATCATTCATTTTCAGGCTTATTTTTTTTTCTAAATCAATTTTGGCTGTATGAACGCCATCAACTGCTGAAAATTTGTATTCATTCTTTTTTATGCCAAGAAAAGATGCGTACTGCACGATGCATCTGCCGCCATTTCCACACATGGTGCCTTCTTTTCCATCGGCATTAAAATACATCATTTCAAAATCGAAACCATCTTTATGGTTTAATAACATCAGGCCGTCTGCACCAATCCCAAAATGCCGGTTACACATTTTTTTTACTTGCTCAGCAGTTATTTTGTTATAAAGATTTTCCCTGTTATCCATTAAAATAAAATCATTTCCTGTGCCCTGGTATTTCTCAAATTTGACTTTCATTTTTATAATTTTTCGGTTATAATTTCCAACGATTTTATGATCAGTTTTTCGACAAGTGATGAAGAATCCTTACTGAAATTTTTATGAATGCGGTTGGCGATGATTGCACTAAGAGAGAGGCAATGATGTTGCAAAGCCTTGCCCAACCCATAAATTGCGGATGTTTCCATTTCAAAATTGGTTATGCGGTGATGTCCATATTGAAATGAAGTAAGGCGGTCAATTAATTGCGGATTAGAAATTCCCAACCGCAAAATTCTTCCCTGCGGCCCATAAAAACCGGGACAGGTAACGGTAATTCCCTGGTGGTAGCCATCTACAAAATATTTCAATAAATGCATAGATGCCGCCGAAATGTATGGAGCCCCAAATCCATTATGTAATTGTGTTTGCGTGATAAAAGAATGAAGCAGTTGTTTTTCTTCTTCATTATTTTCATGCAAATAAAAATTCATTAAATTGTCAATTCCGAGTCCGTGCGTGCTGGCTACAAAGCTATCGACAGGTATATCACCTTGTAAAGATCCGGAAGTGCCAATGCGTATTATATTTAATTGAACAGGCTTAGGTTTAATTGTTCTTGTGTCGAAATTAATATTTACCAATGCGTCCAGTTCGTTCAATACAATGTCAATATTATCCGGGCCAATGCCGGTGCTCACAATTGAAATTCTTTTATTGCCAACATAGCCTGTATGTGTTACAAATTCCCTGTGTTGCCCTTCCACTTCAATCTTGTCAAAATGCTTGCTGATTTCCTTCACACGTGCAGGGTCGCCAACAGTAATAATATTTTGCGCAAGTTCTCCTGGTTTTAAATCGAGATGATAAATCGCTCCGCGTGAATTAAGGATCAATTCTGATTCGGCAATGCGCTGCATGTATGGTTTTTTGTATGAATGATTAATAAAATTTTTTAAAACTTTTACAAAAATACTTCAATACAAATGAATCTATTTTTTTGCTTATTTTTTGCTCATCAGAATTAGTAAATCTAAATAAAAATTACTTACTTTTGTGCACTTTAAAAAAACAGGGTCCTGTGGCCGAGTGGCTTAGGCAAAGCTCTGCAAAAGCTTCTACAGCGGTTCGAATCCGCTCGGGACCTCTGATGTAAGGATTACCAATTGGTAATCCTTATTTATTTTTATCTATTCTTACATTAAGTGCTGATTCTCAGCATTTTGTTAACATGGTCGTTTTTGTCTTGAAAGTAGCTTTACATAGGTTAACTCAAATTTGATAGACTAAATGATAGACTAAATCAACAATTTCTATCATACAACTATTGGTTTGAGAAAAAATTATTTTCAAATCTATTAACCTTATTGTCATGTTAACGGTAAAACCAATTTGCAAAAAGAGTAAAGCACGTAAAGATGGGACAAGTGTGGTATATATTCAATACTGTTTTTCGAGCGGTAGAAGAACTCTTTTAAATACCGGTATCGCAATTCCTAGTAATTATTGGAATGAAAAAGTTTTAAAAATTTCAGATTCATTGCCTACTACATTTGGGATGGTAGCAGAATTAAACAAAAAAATTCGGGATTTGATTCGAAAAGTGGAGGATATTATTGATCTTGGAGATCTTTTGTATATACAGGATTTGCTCACATTTGTTTCAAAATATTTTGATGCTGCCTCTGGTATTGAAGAGATAACAAGAAGGATTAAAAACCAAATC
>JBQCFO010000337.1:0-2070 GCA_051959055.1 Ginsengibacter sp.
AGCGTTGTGTACAGATTATTCACACCTTCCGTCCAGCCAAAATCTTTTGTCATGGCATCTGTTATTCCCCACAAAGTCTGGAAATCAGCGGGCGCCTGCAAATTACTTTTGTAGGGAATGTTGAAATTATTTTGTACAAAATAGCTTTGGTTTAAAACACCGTGTACCCATGTTTCGCCAAACATGGTGATCTTCGGATATTCGTCTGTGAGCGCTTTATTACAGCGGTTCATAAAATCGAGATCATTATAAATGTAGGTATCAATGCGCCAGCCGTCAATTCCAAATTCCTCTACCGTCCACAAAGCATGCTGGATTAAAAAATTGGCCACGAAAGGATTCTGCTGATTTAGGTCAGGCATGGAAGGAACAAACCAGCCGTCCTGCATGATCTTTTTTTCTTTACTGCTTGCATACGGATCAAAAAGGACCTGGTCTTTATAAGTGGTATTTGTATAATCCGGCCATTGATGCAGCCAGGTTTTCATGGGCGGGTCAAGCACGGTGAAATGGTAACTCCCAATATGATTATACACCGCGTCCTGTATGATTTTCATATTTTTTGCATGAGCGGCATTTATCAAATTGAGATACGCTTTCCCGCCACCAAGGCGCGGATCAATTTTATAATGATTGGTAAATGCATACCCATGTTCTGTGCGTTCGGGCATGTCATTTTCAATCACCGGATTAAGCCAAAGCGCAGTAACGCCAAGCGATTGCAGATAATCCAGGTGATTTTCAATTCCTTTCAAATCGCCACCATGGCGCATAAACACTGAATCGCGGTTCAAACTCTGATCACGCATCCCCGCAATTCGATCATTGGTGGTGTCGCCATTGCTGAACCGGTCGGGCATGATGAGGTAAATAAAATCTTTGGACGTAACGCCTTTGGCAAAAGAATTTCCATTACCTGATCTTCTTTTTTTTATCGGAAAATTAATTACGAATGAAGAGTCTCTCTGCTTTACGTGAATTTTTAAAATGCCCGGCTTTGCGGATGGCGCAATCACGATATCAAGAAATTCATAATTGATATTGTCTACCCTGTGGGTTTTCTCCAGGGTGATGCCGGGATAATTTATCGTGTATGCATGACCGTTACCTATTCCCTTTCCATGAATCATGATTTGCACGTGGTTCCATTTCATCCCAGTCCACCAATTCGTAGGATAACATTCGAAGGAATCATTTTGTGCAATGAGATTGGAGCAAATGCAACAAGAAAGGAAGAAAAAGAAAGCGATTTTTTTCATCATTGGTTTCAATTGTTTCCTGGGAAATATCAGAAATTTAAATTCTGGGGTGCGTCTCAAACTACTCTGCTATCAGTTCCAGCGGAATCACATCTTCTACCTTTTCGTCTTTGTCCACCACAATGAAATTCATCAGCCCGCCAATCACCATGCAAACGCCGCCTATTACCAACGCATAAATCGCCTGGTCATGAAAAATATCTCTTATCAAAAATCCCATTACAAATGAGGCAACCAATTGCGGAATTACGATAAAAAAATTAAACACCCCCATGTAAAAACCCATCTTCGCAGGCGGTAAAGCGCCAGCCAGGATGGCGTAAGGCATCGTCAGCGTTGACGCCCAGGCAAGGCCAATCGCTACCATGGGCAATAAAAGAATTTGCGGAGATTTAATAAATACAAGCGAGATGAGCCCGATGCCTCCAATAATAAGGCATATCATGTGGGTATATTTCCTTTGAATTTTTTTGGCGAGCAACGGAAGCAGAAAGGCGGCAATAGCCGAAATTCCATTATAAACCGTAAACATTACTCCTACCCACTCGCCCTCATCCTGGAAAGCTTTTGACGTCGTATCAATTGTGTTATATGCATTTTGCGCAATAGAAGCTGTCGTGTATAGCCACATGCAATAAAAACCCACCCACGTAAAAAACTGAACCACGGCAAGCTGGCCCATTGTTTTGGGCATTGAAAAAATTCCTTTGGTGATTTCACCAATGGCAGCATACATGCCTTTGGATTGTGAGTTTTCACGCTTCCATTCTTCAATATTTTCAGGGGGAAGTTCATCGGAAGAAATAACCGT
>JBQCFO010000338.1:0-3678 GCA_051959055.1 Ginsengibacter sp.
CTGATTTGAAATACAATATGTTTGGAAGAGTGTGGCCATGGGATAATAAGAATAACAATACTGGTGAAAACCTGCGCCAGGCAATGGCACAAAACCCATTTTTGCATTTAATGGTTCAATCCGGATATTATGATGGCGCCTGCGATTTCTTTAACGCAAAATACAATTTGTGGCAAATGGACCCGGGAGGAAAATTAAAAGATCGCATTAGCTTGTATGGCTTCCGCAGCGGCCACATGGTATATATGCTCAAAGATGATCGCGCCACAGCCAACGAACAAATAAGGCAATTTATCATTCAGTCAGTTCCTAAGAAAGGCGAAGGAGCAAAGTTTTAATACATTGTAAATCATAACAATCATTGAGGCTGTTCACCCAGGCAGCCTTTTTCTTTCTCTTTTATTGTACTTTGCTGATCGAAAAAAGGGCTAAAGAAATAAATTCGTTCAACGCCTGAACGCCTTAATAAGTATTATTCTAATGTTTTCAGCTTCGAAGAATTTGTAAAAACACTTTTGATAATTCCAACCAATACTTCTTCTTTTTTTTTCTGTGAAAATTTTTCAATTTGTGCTGCTTCTTTTTCTATCAAATCTTTCCTCAATTTTTCATCTTTAAAAAGCAACATCATTTTGTCGGCAATGTCTCTAAAGTTTTCGGGATGCGCATAAAGAGCTGAATCGCCAAAATACTCCGGAAATGCTCCACCCGAAGAAACGATCGCTGGCACTCTACATTTCAGGGCTTGTAATGCTTGTGGGTAATTACTTTCATTAACCGGTACCTGAACCATAGCATATGCAGAAGCAATGATTTTTTCTGTTTCTGACACCGATAAATTTTCTAAAATTTTCACTTCGTCTTTAAAGCGGAAAAGCCGTAGCGATTCTGCAAATTCAGGGTATTTATTTCCGGGCTTTCCAGCGATAATTAGTTGCATTTTACTCTTTTGCCTTTTTTTAAAAAAAGAAAATGCTTTTAATAAATTCAATAAATTTTGTTGTGGACTGATAATTCCATTGTAAATAAAATACTCATTCCCTTCAGCATATTTTTCTTTGAAGGATTCTTTTTCTTCAAAAGATAACTCCCTAAAATCGTTGTCAATTTCCGGGTAAAGAACTATTATTTTTTCTTCGTTTATTTTATATCGCTGTATAATTTCTTTTTTAAAATAATCAGAACCGGCAATAACCTTTGCTGCTTTATTTAAGAAGAGCGAAGTGTTTTTTTTATAAAAACGAATATTTTTTTTATCTAAAAATGATGGCTGATGAATAAAAGTGAAATCCGGAAAAAGTAATAATTGAGGAATATTTGTTCTTAAAGAAATCATTTTTTCACTGATAAAAATGTCTGCCTGGTGTTTTTTTAAAGCAAAGGGAATTTTGAGTCCATACCAGAATTTCCATTTCAAACGGCTATCTCCTTTCCGCTCAATGACAACAGGAACAATGTTTTCAGGAAAAATTATTGTTTCAGCAAAAGGTTTGTCAAAAATAAAAAGAAAAGTATGTTCAAAATCGGATGCCGCTATTCTTAAAAATTTTTCATAAGCATAATCAGATAAAGAGCCGGCATTTACAGCGATTCTCATAGTATTTTATTAAAGAAGAATTCATGTTATTTGTTTGTTTACTGTGCCGAAACATTGAACTTTGAACCTTGAACTTTAAACGCTCCTATCGTAATATTTTCAGCTTCACATTTTCGATTCTCGTTTCGCTCACTTTTAAAATATCAAATTGGTAATCGTCAATAATAATGCGATCTCTCTGCCGTGGAATAGATTCATGAAGATTGATGATGTAGCCGGAAAGTGTTTCTGTATCTTCATTTTTCCTGAATTCAAGTTTATATCTTTCCTGCAGATAATCCAGTTCCAGCCTGCCACTCAAAAGAAATTCATTCGGAGCTATTTGTTTGTCAACAAATTCTTCCTGCACATCATACTCGTCATTAATATCTCCAAAAATTTCTTCCAGTAAATCTTCCATTGTTACGATGCCTGCCGTGCCACCAAATTCATCCACCACCCAGGCAATACTTTTTCTTTCTTTTGTAAATTTATTGATGAGGTCTGTAGCTTTCATACTTGCCGGAATCACCGGGATGGGCAGTAAAACTGACCCTAAGGTTTCTGGATTTTTAAACATGTCCAATTGATGAACATATCCCTGCACGTTATCAATATTGTCTTCAAAAACAACCAGCTTACTCAATTTAGTTTCGATAAAACGCTCTTTGATTTCTTCTAAAGTAGCCTTTATACTGATGGCAACAATTTCTTTTCGTGGTATCAGGCATTCCCGAATTCTTGTTTCTGAAAGCGATAAAACATTTTCAAATATTTCATTGTTCATTTCAGAGTGTTCATCGCTGTCAGTCATGTTTAGTTGCTGTATGTAATGTGCCAGGTCCATTTTTGCAAAAGCTTCTGTTTTGCGCTGAAGCTTTACATTGAAGATGTATTTTAAAATCCATTCTGCAATACTGACAAAGTATTTGGCAATCCACGAAAAAAGCGAATAAAAACTTTTTACAAAAAAAGCGATAAATCCGCTCGAAGTAACGGAATTGCCTTTGGCCCTGAAAAAAGCTTTAAAAATAAATTGAAAAAACAACAGAATAAAAGCCGCAACAATTATTTCTGCAGACAAAATAATATAAGGATTTTCTATCGCCCAATAATCCCAAACTACAGACAGGATGCCATTCCATAAAAGTCCGTAAATAACAAGAAGAATATTCGTAATCAAAAGAGTGGTAACGATAAACCGTGCGGGTTTTGACAAAAAGATAGACCAGATTCTACCGCTATAGCTACCCTGTTTTTTTCTGAGCTCAACAGATAATTTGTTGGCAGAAATAAAGGCAATTTCTATCCCTGAAAAAAAACCGATGACGAGCAAAGCGATTATGATGGGTATAAACGTTATCCAGTCCATGCCTTACAAATTTATAAAAATGAAAATGAACCGAAGTTTTTTTAATTATTCAAAAAATTACCAACAATCTTTTCCGCCTCCTTACAAGCTTCTTTAAAATTGTGATTGACAATAATGTTTTCAAAATGCTTTTTAAAAGTCATTTCATAAGTCGATTTATTTACTCTTGCCTGCAACGATTCATCGGTTTCTGAACCGCGCAATTTTAATCTTCTTTTTAATTCTTCAGCTGAGGGTGCCTGCACAAATATTGAAATGGTATTTACCGGGTATTGTTGCTGCACATGGATTGCTCCTTGCACATCAATATCTAAAACCGGAACTTTATTTTCCTGCCAGATGCGTTCGATATCTGATTTTAAAGTGCCATAATATTTTCCTTCATACACCATTTCCCATTCCAGAAATTCTTTATTATGAATTTTTTCTTTGAATTCATTTTCAGAAATAAAATAATAATCTTTCCCATCCTTTTCATTATCGCGTGGCCTGCGGGTTGTAGCCGAAACTGAAAAATCGAGCGAAGGGAATTCTTTCATCAAATGTTTTACAATCGAAGTTTTTCCGGACCCCGAAGGAGCTGTTATTAAAATGATTTTATTATAATGTTTTTCCATTTTCAAAATTGCTGATTTTCAAATTTTCACATTCGCTTTATTTCCGCTCCCAATTTTTGTAATCTTTCATCAATATGTTGATACCCGCGGTCTATTTGTTCAATATTCTGAAT
>JBQCFO010000339.1:0-4438 GCA_051959055.1 Ginsengibacter sp.
CCTGCGGATTTAAATACGATTGCTGATTTGCAGAAAATTCCGGAATTGTTGAAACAGCGTGGCTATTCAGAAAGTGACATTGAAAATATAATGTACAAGAATTGGGTAACATTTTTGGAGAAAGCCTGGAAATAGGAATTCGGTTTATTTATTGGTTTACTGTACGGCAAATATTTTGTTAACCCAATAAGAACGTCGGTAGATTTTTCGTTTCTTTACCCACGTCTCTAGCAATATGGGTAAATTTTTAGAAATGTTACCCATAGCAGAGTACATATGAGAATTAAAACTTGTTTGAATGGTTCTAAATGGTATTCATTTCATCCTCATGCATTAAATGTTTCGTGCTATTATAAAGATTTTTGAAAACCGCATAATACTTTTCATAAATTTTATGGTTCTCTAAGTCCGGTTCAACCAGCAAATCATTTTTTGGTTGCAGAGAATCGTATTCTTCAATCATTTTTAATGCTTTCATATTTATTAAAGCAGCGCCGACTGCGGAGGAATCTTCACTTTCAATCACTGCAAGCTTTTTACCCGTAATATCAGCAAGGATTTGCATCCATGTTTTGGAATGAATGAAACCACCGCCAACATTAAGTTGTAAGATTTTATTTGTAGATGATTCCACAATTTCCATCACCTGGTTCATTGAATAACAAATGCCCTCAATCGTTGCACGAAGAAAAAATGAATTTGTATGAGATGATTTAATTCCGAAAAATATTCCGCTCGATTTTTCGTCCCAAACCGGCGCTCTTTCTGCAAAAATATACGGTAAAAAAATTAATCCTTCGCTTCCTGCAGCAACGGTTTCAATCATTTTAAAAAGATGTTCAAAATCGCTTTCAGAAGGCTTTGGATTATTTAAAATGGCGTCAAATAACCAATCCACCACATTTCCTCCATTGTTAACCGGGCCACCGCAAATGAACGTTTGTTCGTCGAGTAAATAACTAAATGACATTGAAGCAAAATCAAAAATCGGTTTTGGAGAAGCGATACGAACGGCGCCGCTGGTTCCGATCGTTAATGCTGCGGTGCCTTTTTCGACTGCATAACTTCCAACATTTGCAGTACAGCCATCGCTTGCCCCAATACAAAATGAAGTTTCAGCAGAAATATCCAATAAAGACAAAACGGAAGGTTCAACATTTTTTCTGAGAAAGTTGGTGGGAACAATTTCTGATAGTTGTGAAGCATTTATGTCACATAATTTTAAAGAAAAATCGTTCCATTTTAAACTTTCGATATTGAATAATCCGGTTGCAGAAGCGATAGAATGGTCGATTTCATAAACCTCAAATAATTTGAACCAGATAAATTCTTTAATAGAAATAAATTTAAAAGCAGCAGTAAAAATTTCCGGCGCATTTTCTTTCAGCCAGATGATTTTACACAACGGCGTCATAGAATGAATCGGCGTTCCCGTCGTTTTATAGAGATTTTCTGCTTCCGGCAATTTTCTTATGCGCTGGGCAATATCACCACTTCTTGTATCGGCCCAGGTGATTAAAGGAGAAATAGGTTTGTTGTTTTTATCCATTACCACCAGGCTGTGCATTGCGCTGCTGAGGCTTATCGAAACCGGTGGATATTTTACATCGGCGATTATTTTTTTTATTCAATCCGCAAATGCCTGCCATATCACTTCAGGATCTTGTTCTGAAAATCCGGGATGAAGACTCTGCGTTGGATAAAAAGTTTGAGAATTGCCGATAATTGTTCCTTTGCTGTCCATCGCAACGGCTTTGGTGCTACCGGTTCCGATGTCTATTCCGATAATATATTTTTCAGGAGTCATGTGGAAAGAGTATTACCAAAATTATTCTATTCAAGCGAACAGTTCACTACCTATCCAAATAAAAATAATTGGATTTAGATGGCTGATTTTTAAATTGCTGAATAAGTTTGTATTTTTATAAAAATCTTCATTGATGAAACCAATCGAATTAAAAGTATATGAGATTCTCAAAACACGTTTTAGTGACAAGGAAGCTGAAACATTTATTGAGTATTTTGATGCAAAAACAATTGAAAAAATCGATGATAAATTTAATGTTTTTTAATTAATCAGGATATAATTGATTTGATTGGAAAAATGAACAAAGACAAGATTGACTTAATCAAATGGATGTTTGGTTTCTGGATTTCAATTGTTATAATGCTAATGGTCAACTTTTTCTTGAAAAATTAATGTGGCGTTTGACAAGAATAATTCAATAATCAATACCCCCTCACATTCTTCCCTTCCATATAATTTAGAAAAGCATTATTCACAACGCGGTTTCCACCAGGAGTTGGATAGTTGCCCGTGAAATACCAGTCGCCGGTGTTGGTGGGGCAACTGTCATGCAGATCTTCAATAGTTTGATAAATTACTTCTACAGGAAGATTAATTTCGGGTGGAGTTATTAACTGCGCGATTTTATGATCAATTTCTTCTAAAGAAAAGGGTTTATAAATTTCACGAACCAGGTTTACGGTATGTAACTGATTGTTTCTTTTCAACTCTTTACATTTTTCAACCAGCTCGTTCAACATCTGCTCCATTCCCCTTTCTTTTATTAATTCCATTGCAGCTTTGAAGGCAACAAACTCTCCCAGTTTGCTCATGTCAATTCCATAACAATCAGGATACCTGATTTGCGGAGCAGAAGAAACAACAATGATTTTTTTGGGTTCCAAACGTGCAAGCATCCTGATAATACTTTCGCGTAAAGTAGTTCCTCTTACAATGGAATCATCAATCACAACCAGGGTATCAATTCCTTTTCTTACCGTTCCATATGTGATGTCGTAAACGTGCTGCACCATTTCATTCCGACTGTTGTCTTCAGTAATAAACGTGCGCAGTTTCACATCTTTTATCGCAATTTTTTCTATCCTCACTTTCCGGTTTACCATCTCTGCCAGTTTCTCGGGGTCATACTCTTTTCCCCAACTTAAAATGCGCTCGATTTTTATTTTATTGAGATAATCCTCAGCACCTTTGATCATTCCGTAAAAAGCGGTTTCGGCAGTATTTGGAATGAAAGAAATAATGGTATTTTTCAAATCATGATCAACAGCTTTCAAAACTCTTTCGCTCAAATGATATCCCAACGCGATTCTTTCACGATAAATTTTTTCATCGCTACCTCTTGAAAAATAAATGCGTTCAAAACTGCACGCTTTTCTTTCTTTTGGTTCCAGAATTTGTTGAATAGAATATTCCCCGTTAGGGCTGCTAATTAATGCATTTCCCGGCATTAATTCTTTCACGTGATTTTCCGGAACATTAAAAGCAGTGCGGATGGCAGCCCGTTCGCTTGCTGCTACAATTACTTCATCATCAGCATAATAATAAGCAGGACGAATGCCGTGAGCATCACGGACAACAAAGCCGGTTCCGTTGCCGGTAAGGCCACCAAATGTAAATCCACCTTCAAAAAGCGGAACAGCTCTTTTTAAAACGTCCACAATGTCGGCACCTTCCGGCGACAAGTCATCTGCTTTTTCTAAAAAATGAGAAATGATGTCAATCATCGCGCCGAGGTCGCTTTCGCGCTCCTGTTCTCTGCGCGGGCTGTTGATGATAGAAAAAAGCTCGTCTTTGTTGATGAGGTTAAAATTGCCGGCAAGTGCAAGATTTCTGCCGGGAATCGTATTTCTTTTAATATAAGGATGACAAAAATTGACATTGTTTTTTCCCTGGGTTCCATAGCGTAAATGACCGAGTAATAATTCACCCAGGAAATCAATATGCCCTTTCATCAACCCCGCATGTTGCTCAATGTCCGGATGATATTTTTTTATTTCATTTACCTGGTTTCCGATCTGTGAAAAGAGGTCGGCAATTGCCTGCGGTTCGATGCTCCGATTGCGATGCAGAAACGGGTAGCCCGGTTCTGTATTCAATTTAATGGATGCGATTCCGGCACCATCCTGGCCACGGTTATGCTGTTTTTCCATTAGTAGGTACAGCTTATTTAAGCCATACAAAACGGTACCATATTTTTGCCGGTAATAAGAGAAGGGTTTGCGCAGCCTGATAAAAGCAAGGCCACATTCATGTTTTATTTCGTCGCTCATAGAATTTGAGAAGAATGCAAAATTACGATTTATCACACTCTTTATAGTTCGATTCTGTTTTTCTTATGTTATAATGTTGCTATTTTAATCATTTTCTGCGACAATTTTTAACTGAAACAAACGTATTTTATGTGGGCCTGAAAATAAATTGAGAAATTTTTTTAGGAAGATGATTTTTTTCATTTAATTTCATATTTTATATAAAAAACGATACTTATGGCACGACCTGTTAGAAACAATGAAGTTGCAGGCAAACTACGAACCCTCAAAGACCAATTAGCGGAGTACAAAGAAGAATTAAAAAGTGTACATCCTACTTTTAAAATATCAAAAAACGGTAAACGACTCAGTAATATTAATG
>JBQCFO010000340.1:0-9080 GCA_051959055.1 Ginsengibacter sp.
AAGCGCTTAAAGAAAAACAACAATCATCTATTTCTATTGGTTTTCATTTATTAGCTTCAGATAAAATCGATGCTTTTATCAGTGCTGGAAATACCGGTGCAATGATGGTTGGTTCTTTATACAGCATCAAGGCCATTACCGGCATTTCCCGTCCTTCAATAGGTGCCTATATTCCAGGCGAAAACGGAAAGCTTTCCTTACTTGTAGATGTTGGTTTAAATGCAGATTGCAAACCGGAAAATTTATCACAATTTGCTTTGCTCGGTACGTTGTTTTCAAAATATATTTTAAATAATGAAAACCCAAGAGTAGCCTTGATAAATGTGGGTGAGGAGGAAGGAAAAGGTAACATTCTGTGCCAGGCTGCATACCCATTACTCAAAGAAAACAGTCGTATTAATTTTGTAGGAAATGTAGAAGGCCGTGATCTTCTAAAGGAGAAAGCCGAAATTTATGTTTGCGATGGATACACAGGAAATATTATTCTCAAATTTGCAGAATCCATCTACGATATTGTTCAAAAGAGAAATATCCATGATGAATATTTTGACCGTTTTAATTTTGAAATGTACGGCGGCGTACCGGTATTGGGCGTAAATAAACCGGTGATCATCGGACATGGAATTTCTACCGGCGGCGCTTTTAACAACATGATCCTCATGGCAAAAAAAATGATTGAACAGGATTTTATTGAAAAAATAAAAACCAATTTGCTTTAAGAACGAAGCACAGCAAACTGACAAATAATGCGAATTTGTATTTTGCCTTTCGATTATTTCAATAAATTTATTCCTCCATTTTCTATAATTTTTTTCATTTGCTATTCATCAGTTTAAAAAAAACGAGGAGCCTCTCGATTGTTTTTGTTTCTATAAAATATATTTCCCTGCTGAAAAATTACCTGCTTTTTAGATTATTTTTATCGTGTTAAAATACCTGATGAAAATTTACATAAAATATCTACTAACGTTTGTCTTTAGCAGCATTTTTATTTTTATGCAAAATTCATCATTTGCCCAAAATGATACACTTGCAAAAAAACAGCAGGACTCAGTAGTTCACAAAAGCTTTTTAAGGAAAATGATCAATAATTTCAGGAAAGATACTGCAGAAGTGGATAGGGCAAATATTTTAAAAAGGAATGAAGAAGCATTCAAGCAATATGATGGGCTTATCATCAGAAATATTTATATCGACCGCTTGCCTTTCGGGATTTCGATTGGTGATACATCAAAAAAATTGATAAACAGCTTAACAAAACTCGCAAATGATCTGCACCATATTACAAAAAGCAGGGTCATTGAAAAGAATTTGTTTTTTAAAAAAGGAGAACCAATAAAGCCCTTTTTAATGGCTGATAATGAAATGTATCTGAGGCAGTTGCTGTATTTACAGGATGCCGATATTTTTGTATTCCTAAGCGGACCAGGATCGGATTCAGTAGATGTATTGGTAGAATCAAAAGACGTTTTTTCTTTAGGAGGGGCTATAAATAGCCTTGGCTTGAAACAAACGAATATTCAATTCCGGGAAGACAATTTCGCAGGCACAGGAAATGCGGGTGTTGTGTATGCACTTTATGATGACGCCCGGAAAAACAATTTCGCCTTTGGCGGCGAATACAACAGCCGCAATATTGGTGGCAGTTTTATAGATGGAACAATTGGTTACCAAAGTTTTTATCCTACTCTTCACGGCCCAAAAGAAGAAAATAATTATTATATAAATCTTACAAAGCCATTGGTTAACCGGTATATGCAGTGGATTTATGAGTTCGATGTATCTTATCATGCTACGCGCAACCTTTATACTTCCGATTCACTTTATTTTTCAGATACACGTTACAAATATTATGATATAGAAGGATGGGCAGGCTACAACATTAATGCAAAAGATTTTACGACTGAGGAGGAATCAAGTAAGTTAAGAAAATTAATTGGTTTGAGATTTATCAACCAAAAATTTCAGGTGCTGCCCCAAAAATATCAATCTAATTACAACTGGCAATTTGCAGACCTTACAGCGGTGCTTGGGACGTTAACCTTTTATCGTCAAAACTTTTATAAGACGAAATATATTTATGGCTTTGGCAGAAACGAAGATATTCCGGAGGGATTGTTGTTAAGCATTACCTCTGGCTACACATTAAAAGAAAATATTTCAAGGCCATTTATTGGATTTAATTATCAACGATACCAGTATAATCGAAGAAACAATTATTTAAGTTATACCATCCGGGCAGAAGGATATCTGAATAAAACAAGTATTGAAGATATCAACCTGCTTGGCAGTGTTTTTTATTTTGATCATTTAAAAGCCATTGGAGCGAAATGGAAGCAGCGATTTTTTTTGAACTTTGATTTTGCACAACAGATAAATTCAATTCTGAATGAGCCGTTATTTGTAAACAGCCAGTTTGGAATGCCAGAATATGGGACAGATCGCACGGACAATGATCGTGTCGGGGGCACTTTACGTACTACCGTAAAAGCAGAATCAGAATTTTTTAGCCCCTGGTCGCTCGCAGCTTTTCGTTTTGCACCGTTTGTCTTTAGCAATCTGGGTGTTTATTCCCCCTATCTTTCCAGGACTAAAGTTTTAAGTTCAGTCGGTGGAGGAATCAGAACAAGGAACGAAAGCTTTGTGTTTGGAACCATCGAATTGAGAGGATATTATTTTCCTGAAAAAAATTTTTATAATGAAAAATTCCGGTTCACCTTATCTACCAATTTAATTTTTAAATATAATACACAATTTGTAACAAAACCGGACTTTATCCAGGTGAATTGATATTTCAAGATACTCCATTATGGTTTTTTTATAACAGGACCTGAAAAATAACAATGTTCAAAGACGCAATTTCCCTGCATTGTCAAGGGCGTATTTGCACCGTAATACCTGAAGTTGCAACTTCTGAAAACAACATTTTCCCCATAAGAAATCAGAAGTGTTTGTACGCCGGCTTCATTTGGATAAGCAAAATCAAAAATACAATCAGACACTTCACAGGCCAGCTCAGAATTCAACGTGCCAAAAGTACCAAGGCTTTCTGCAAATACATTACTGATAAACGTAGGAAAATATCCATGCTGATCGTTGTAGATAAACCTTACTACTCCACCGGCAATATTTACATGATCAATATTCCAATTGCCTGACATCCGTGGCGATCCGTACAAACCTGTTGCAAAAATAGTATGCGTACCACCCCAGCAATAGATATTGGATATCCGGTTCTCTTTTTCCTGATCCTGGCCAGCGGAAATACATAGTTTACAATTGGCAAATTGTACCTTGTTGATAATCGTAATTTCTGCATTGCGCGTAAGCCCATTAGGCGATGAACAGATACCAACTACAAAACCTGTAATACTTAGTTCTTCCAGTTCTGTTCCGGTACTTCCTGATTGGGTTTCAAGATTTGCTGATTTGCCATAATACTCCTGAAGAGTAGGATAGCCGCCATCAGCAGGAAATGAGTCTGAGCGAAGATTGGTAAATGGATCTATAACAATCGCCGCATAAGGAGAATTGCGGCTGTCACGGCATTTGCCATCAGTAAATTTTTCAAATGGAATATTGTAAAATTCCTGCAAATTATGAGTTGATGGCGGAATAAATATTCCTGAAATTTTGATTTTCCGGATTTTGCATCCTTTACCATTTTGAATGCCGATTGCAAAAGCATCATTAAATGAAGTAATGATTTCACTTCCCATATTACTATCCCAGAATGAAGACTCCCCTAAAACTTCCAGTGTGCAAAATGCTCTTTGATCCTCAATTCCTGTTTTTGAATTAATAGTACCATTTCCGCGGATGATTAATGGTTTAGAAATTTTATAACGGCCGGCAGGAATATAAACAGTACGAATATTATTTTTGATACAGGCATTTATGGACTTTTGAATAGCAGTATAGTCATCGGTATTTTTGCCTTTTGCCCCATACCATTTTACCGAGAAATATTGATTTACCGAATGAGGATTTACGGTTAAAGAAGTATCAAATATTTGTTGCTGATAACCAGCTTCATAATCCCCTCCATTTACAATACCATTTCCTTTTAGCTTAAATCCATTTTCAAATCTGATTGCTTTTCCAAAAGGAATATTTAATGTCCCATTAATAGTAATATCAGAAGCATTTATCATTACTGTTTTTACTGCAGGATCGTTGAACGCAGATTGCAAAATTCTTGTCTGATCCCCGCCTGTATTATCTTTGGCAACATACAACTGTGCATTTACAGTAGTGCTCAAAAATAGAAACCATAAAAAAACATTTTTCATTTTGTCGGGTATTTATAAAAAAAGAAAATGTAGTCAAATGTAGAAAAGTAAAGAGAAGCAGTAGATAAAAATGTTTAAAAAAAATAATGATTTAGAATCATTATAATCGAATCAATTGGAATATCTTTAAAATAAATTTAGAGAAATGAAACTGTTTTTGCAGCGTTATTTTGAGTTGTCATTTTGGATTGCATCGCTGCTTTTATTAGCTTTTATGCAGCCGGGTACAGATACGCATTATTCATTTTGTATTTTTAAATTTATTGGTATAAAATTTTGCCCCGGCTGTGGCCTTGGGCATTCTATCAGCTATTTGTTTCATGGAGATTTGCGCGATTCTTTTGGAGCCCATCCGTTGGGTATATTTGCTGTAGTTGTCATCGCTTTCAGGATTTACAAACTTTCAATGCTTCATATTTTTTCTCATCTTCAAAACCATACTTATGGATAATAATTTCAACAACGTAAACTCAACAATTCTTAAATATCTGTATGATGTAACTCCGGAAGAACTGATGACCATTAATTCAAGGACACAGGGATTTGGAGATAATGAACTTTCGCAATTTTGTATGATCTACCGTTCTAAAAGAAAAGATCCGCAATTGATTCTAATTCTTTCTTTATTGGGATTGGTGGGCGTTGCAGGTATTCAACGTTTTTTGATTGGAAATATCGGCCTGGGTGTTTTGTATTTTTTTACCGCCGGATTATGCTTCGTGGGAACCATCATTGACGCCATAAATCATAAGGAACTTGCAATGGAATATAATGCGAAAATGATTACAGAAACGTTATCCATGCTAAATATGATCAAGAGGTAATGGGTTCTTTTTTTGAAAAAACAACCGCTATTCGATTTGAATGCTAACTTTTTTCTAAAAAAAACACTGTGATTATAATTCCACCACTTTTTGCAATTCACTGCTTTTAAAAGCGGTAACAATAATTTTCACTACTTCAGCACCCTCTTCTGCAGTTACCGGCAATGATTGATGATTACGAATTGCTTCGTAGATCCCATTATAATAATCATTATAATTTCCCTGCTCGGATGTAATAAATTCGATGACTTCTTTGCCTTTGATGTCGGTATGCAAAAGGCCTTTTTCAGTTTCCGGTTCTGTGCCCCAGTCTTTTTTACCAGGAATAACACCTTCCTTCAATAAGGTTTCCTGAACATCTGTTTTTGGCTTGATAAAAGATCCCTTTAACCCGTGCAAAATGTATCCTGGCAGGGCTTCACGAACGATGTAACTTGCTTTTAAACGTACCCTTAATTTTGGATAATACAAAAGCAACTCAAAATAATCATCCACTTTTGAAAGGGGCCGGATAATTCTTATATCTGCAAAAATCTTTTCCGGTTTTCCAAACAATTGTAACGCCTGGTCAATTAAATGCGAACCCAAATCATACAAAACTCCGGCACCCGGGCCAGGCGTTTCTTTATGTTGCTTTGGACTAAGTTCTTCCCGGTACCTGTCGAAGTGCATTTCTACCTCAACCAAATCGCCCAGCAAATTTTGTGACAAAACTTTTTTTATTGTTTTGTAATCACTGTCGTAGCGCCGGTTTTGGTAAACAGAGAGGACTTTATTTTGCTTTTTTGCAATTTCTATTAAATCATCAGCCTGAGCTACATCAATGGTAAATGGTTTTTCTACAATGACATGTTTGCCAGCTTCCAAAGATTTTTTTGCATATTCATAATGCGTATAATTTGGAGTATTTACTATCACCAATTCTACTAAATCATCGGCCAGCATTGCTTCCAGTGTGCGATATGTTTTTACATGCGGGTATTTTTCTTCAGCCAGATTTTTTGTTCTTTCCAAAACCGAATAAAAATTAAAATGGGGGTTGATACTTAGAAATGGCGAATGAAAAACCAATCCGCTCATTCCAAAAGAACAGAGCGCGGTATTAATCGGAGATGTCATAATTTGAAGGTTGAAGGGTGAAGGTTCAAGGTTGAAGGTTTAAGGTTGAACTACTCTGCCTTTTCGCCTACAAACCAATGTTCTTTATTTTTAAATAATACATTGAAGGTAGTAAGTGTTCCATAAATACGGGTAATGTATTGCTGCAGGTTTACTTTGTCTTCATCACTCAAATTTTTATTGGAATTGATCTGTTGTTCCATTACCCTGACCCTGTCGCGCAGCATCACTATTTTATGAAAGAAAATCTCTACAGGAATTTTTTTAGGTTTTTGTGTTTTATCTGCAGGTTGTAACAACATTTTTCCTCCTTTCCACCGATCGCCAAGTGGTACAATTTCTGAAGCATCGCCCCACAGTCTTAGAATTTTCAAGAATGATTTTTCCACATCGCTCATTGTTTCTAATTCGACCGTTACATTTTCAGGAATGATTTCTTCAAGTCTGTCATCATTTTTGTCAATCTCTTTTATGCCATCGCTGATAAATGAAATAAGATATGTTGCCAATCTTACTCCTACGATTACTCCCGGACCATAATGTGGATGCTGAAGCCTGGTGCCGATTCCGAGTTTTAATTGTTCTGAATTTGAATCCATATTTTATTTTTTTCAAAAATTCTTTTTATAAAATAGTACGTTGTAAAAATTAATACATACTTTCAAATCTTTCCAGCAAACAAACAAATTTTTCTCATTCTTATTCTTAAATTTTTATTTTTCATCCGGTGTTATCCAAAAATATCATTTCAGGTAGCAAATTAAAATTCATTAGTAGCCATTGGGTTTTACCCAATGTTAAATATTTCGCCCTTTCAGGGCTATAAGCAGCAAACCTACAAAAATCGAAAATTGGCATTCCTCATTTTCAAATTTTCAAATTACTCTTATCACATCAGCTAATTTTTATTTCTTTATCCCGTAAATATTTTGAAACGGCTGTGTAAACTTCACTTCGGGCCATTTCCCGTTTTGTAACATCTTCGCACCAAAAATATACTTTCAGCTGGGTATTTTCTGAAGTGACGGTATTAATAAAGATTTCCGGCTCTTTTTCTTTCACTACATCAGGAAGCGTTTTCATGATCTGCAAGATTTCCTGGCGCATTTCTTTTGAGGTTTTATCTACTGTAAAAGTCAAATCTACGCGGATATAATTTTCATTCAGGCTCCAGTTTACAAAAGTATTCGAAAGAATTGATCCATTTGGAATGATCACTTCGGCACCATCCGGAGTAAGCAGGGTGCTGGAGCGCATACTGATTTGTTTTACACGCCCCTTGTTCGGTCCAATCTCTACGGTATCACCGATGTGAAGTGTGCGATCAAAAATGAGGATAATGCCTGAAACAAAATTGTTTACAATATTTTGCAAGCCCAATCCTATACCCACACTCAGCGCGCCAAGTATCACCGTAATTTTATCTATTGCCAAACCTGAAGCAGCAACAGCGAGTAAAAAACCTACTACCAAAAGCAACAATTTGATGATCATCAATTTTGATCCTGGTCCCTTATTGTCGAATATGATTTCATCACCTATATCGCCAAAAAAATACCCGATATACTTTTGAAGAAAATTGGCCGCCCATAGGATCAATACAAATAAAATGAGGCCTCCATAAGTAAATTTGAAACTACCAATAGCTCGTACAGTTGAAAGCACATCGCTTATCCGGTTCGAAATTATATTATAAACATTGAGATTTGTAGCAAATACGATGAGCCAGATGATGAAGGAAATGAATATTATAATACGGCGAACGGCTTTGGCAATAGTCTTATGGTCGAACTCGCCGGTGTATTCTTTCCTTATTCTGCTGCTTTGCATCTGCAGCATAAATGCCTCCGTAACAACATGAATAAAAATAATCAATCCGGCGGTTTGAATGAAGGCGTAAATACCGGTAGCCCCTACAATCTGCATGAGTGTGACTCTTCCAAAAAGATTACAAATCACTGCCAAAAAATTGAACAAAATGTATAAACCGGCAGAAAAAACAAGAAACCGGTGTTCTCTGTATTTACTTTTATAATTTAAAAAAACATATAAACCAAGCAAAACTGAAAGGCTGTTTAAAATAAAAAGCAGCCACCTGTTAAAATAAAAAGGTAAGCCCAGGTAGCGCATCACAGACTGAGACAGGAATAAGAAAATAAAGATGATCCAGAGATAAAATAATTTGCGGGGCAGCCTTTTCCAAAAAGCATAGGTAAGCGTGATCATCAATAAAAATTCAACCGTGGCAATGTAAATGAAGGGCGCATCGAGATCAAACAATGGCGCCAGATTAAACATGAGGATCAGCGATGCAAAAAACGGATACTGATTGATATATATAAACTGAAAATCAGCGATGCTGTCGAGCTTATTATGTTTTTTAAGACTTTTAAAATTATAAAATACCCAAAAGAAAAAAATCATTCCACACAGCAGCAGAAGGAACAGCATATTGTGGGTGTTTGAAAAATAGTAATTCGTTATTTTTTTTTCAGACTTTACAGATTTTTTAAATTCCGTCGAAATTAAACGGTCTGTTTTTCCTTTTCCAAATTGCCACAGATAAAAGCTTTCTTTGCCAAATATTCTCGATCCGGTAGATTGAATAAGGGTATTTACCTGAAGTTGCAATTCATCAGCCGTAATCAGATTGTCGGAGGTTCGCGCCTGGGTATTATGCACAAGCAGGCTGATGTGTTTAATGAGGCTATCCGTTTTTTTCCATTTTATTCTAAGCTGCAGCAACTGCGTTTTGAATGAATCACGCAATGCCTCATCCCGCAAAATTTTGCGAATCAGGGTGTCTTTTCTCAATTGAAGGATCTGTGTTTTAAATCCATTTATA
>JBQCFO010000341.1:0-2367 GCA_051959055.1 Ginsengibacter sp.
GGAGATAAAGTAGTAACAGAAGCGGTTTTAGTTGCCCAAATTGTAAAACGTCCTAACTAATTATATGATAAGCCCCCTAGCACATATCCATCCCAACGCTCAATTAGGAAAGGATGTTATTGTTGACCCTTTTGCCGTAGTGGAAGATGACGTACAGATTGGTGACGGCACACACATTATGTCCGGAGCCGTCATTATGAAAAAAGTCATTATTGGAAAATCCTGTAAAATTTTTCCCGGAGCAGTAATCGGGGCCATTCCCCAGGATTTGAAATTTAATGGCGAGGATACCATCGTACAAATCGGCGATAATACCACTATAAGAGAATGTGTAACCGTGAACCGGGGTACAAAAGATCAGTGGAAAACGGTGTTAGGAAGTAATTGCCTGTTAATGGCTTATTCTCATATTGCTCACGACTGTATCATTGGCGATTATGTTATCATTGCCAATTCTGTGCAGCTTGCAGGTCATGTAGAAATAGGCGATCATGCGATTATTGGTGGAATGGCTGCGGCGATTCAGTTTTCAAAAATCGGCGCTCATACTTATATTGCCGGCGGAACAGAAATCATAAAAGATGTTCCACCTTATATTAAAGCCGGACGTTCGCCATTGTCTTACGCAGGAGTAAATTCGGTTGGCTTACAACGCCGTGGATTTACTTCAGAAAAAATAAATGGCATTTCTGAGATATATCGAAACATCTATTTACGGGGATTAAATATCAGCCAGGCTACCCAGATTATAGAAAAAGAATTACCGGAATCTGAAGAGAAAACGGAAATTCTTCAATTTATAAAAGACAGCAAAAGGGGGATTTTAAAAGTTTCTTCCAAAGAGAATATGGAGGAGAATTAGGTTAATTAGCTGATTAGCTAATTAGCAAATCAGCTAATTATCGCATGAACATTCATCTAACCAAACTTGGCAAACGATTCAACAGGGATTGGATTTTCCGGAACCTGGACTTTCAATTTGAGCATGGAAAACTTTATGCCATAACCGGGCCGAATGGTTCAGGTAAATCAACTTTATTACAGCTTATCTCGGGTTCTGCAGTTTATAATGAAGGGAATATTCATTACTTAGAAAATGAAAAACCTTTTCCTGCAGATAAACTTTTTCAGAAAATATCTTTCGCTGCACCCTATCTTGATACGATTGAAGAAATGACTTTAACTGAATTTTTTTCTTTTCATCATAAAATGAAAGGGTGGCTTCCCGGACTGCATACAAAAGAAATTATTTATTTGTCTTCTCTCGAAAATGCTGCACACAAACAGATTCGGTATTTCAGCAGCGGCATGAAACAAAGGGTGAAACTTGCACAGGCGATTTTTAGTAATGTGCCGGTAGTTCTATTAGATGAGCCTCTTACCAATCTTGACGCAGAAGGCGTTTCTCTTTATCACGGCTTAGTGGAGAAATATTGCCAAAACCGTCTACTCATTATTAGTAGTAACGATAAAAAAGAATATTCCTTTTGTGATGAAATTCTTGATGTGAGAAATTTTAAAAAGAGCTGAGAATTAAGAATTGGAAATTAAAAAATTTAAGGAAAGACAATTTCAGTAAACAAAGAAATAATGCGCATTTTTATTTCAATTTTTCAATAAATTACACATTTTATACTCACAGAAAAAATATTGCAAGTCTTATTTCTTCTTATTAAAACCTTAATTTCTTTTCCATTACCACATGCGGAATGGAAATCTCTGTAAATTCTTTTCCAGTTACAGTATAACCTAACTTTTCATAGAAACCGATTGCAGTTTTACGGGCGTGCATAATAATTTTTCTATAACCAGCGTCATGCGCTACATTTTCTGCAAAATTCATGAGGCTTGCGCCAATTCCTTTTCCCTGCAGATTATTCTGAACTGCCATCTGTCGTAGCCTTACGCAATGCTTATCCACTTTAGTAAGAAGGCAACAACCAAGCATTTTATCATCTTCAAATGCTCCTATAAGAATGTCGTTTTTCTCTTTTTCCAGCTCTTCTTTCGAAAAATCCAGATGAAGTGGCTTGCGCAAAATTTCGAAGCGCAATTTTACCATTTGCTCATATTCTTTCGTACCGTGATCTATTTGTTTTAAGGGCATAAAACTAAATTCAATAGTTATTTTATCATTAGAATAAAAATACAGGATTTATCTGATTTAATTTCAGCATCCGGAAAATAAAATATGTCGTTTTTTTTTGTTCGCAAAAGAGATTCAGAAAAATATTTTCATTTTTTTTTAAATAAATAAGACGTATAAACAGCATGATTTTATCTTTAAATTCTGAATCTTTCAATATCGAATTTTTTTCCAAATAGTTATTATTTTTTTTTATCGCAAAAAGTATATTTTTGTGCCCA
>JBQCFO010000342.1:0-11817 GCA_051959055.1 Ginsengibacter sp.
AATGAAAATCCGACTTATTTGTTTGTTTGCTGCCAGACTATCGAATTTTCCTAAGCACGTTCATCGGTGAGTGGTTGCAGTGAGGCAGTGAAAGCGAATATCGGCCCTGTTCACCTTATTAATAGTGGTTTTTCAAATCAAAAAATACGTTTTATGGAACAGAATACTCCTTCATCTAAAGGATTGGTAAGTCGTAAAGATTTTATTAAAAATACTGCATTAACTGCTGCAGCTTTTACCATCGTTCCCCGTCATGTTTTAGGGGGAAAAGGATATGTGGCTCCGAGTGATAAACTGTATATAGCCGCTGTAGGCTGTGGTGGCGAAGCTGCAAATGATATCGCGCATTATGCCAGTGCTCCAAAAAAAAACGCGGCTGTTGCTTTCCTCTGTGATGTCGATGACCGCATGGCAGCTCCCCGGATAAAAGAATTTCCGAATGCCCGTTTTTATCATGACTGGCGGGAAATGTTTGAAAAAGAGCACAAAAATTTTGATGCGGTTTCTGTAGCGATTCCGGATCACAACCATGCGATAGTTGGCCTGAGCGCGATGAAAATGAAGAAGCATTTGTATCTCCAAAAACCTTTGACACACGATATTTATGAGGCCAGAATTCTTACAGAGGCTGCAAAGAAATACAAAGTAGTTACTCAAATGGGCGATCAGGGTGCTTCCTGTGATGGCATGCGCACATTGAGAGAATGGTTTGAAGCCAATCTTATTGGCGATATAACGCATGTGTACAACTGGACAAACCGTCCTGTATGGCCGCAAGGAATTCCATGGCCTTCCCAACGTCCGCCGGTTCCCAAAGAATTACAATGGGATCTTTGGCTGGGAACTGCGCCGCAAACCGATTATATCGACAACCTGGTTCCATTCAACTGGCGTGGCTGGTGGAAATTTGGAACAGGTGCTTTAGGAGATATGGCTTGTCATATTATCGGACCTTCTTTCAAATTGCTGGACCTGGGTTATCCTATCGAAGTTACCTGCAATGCGAGTACAATTTATTCCGGAATTTTCCAGGAAGCTGATTATCCTGAAAGCATCCCGGTTTCTACTAAACTCCGTTATAAATTCAAACTGAAAGATGGGCGCGATTTGAAACTATACTGGATGGACGGAGGCTTTGCACCTGACCGTCCGGATGAATTGGATCCGGATGTAAATCTGAATGAAGCATTGGCAGATATTCCAGAGGAAAATGATTATGAAGGAGGAACGTTGTTCATTGGGACTAAAGGGAAAGCCTCATGCGGCTGGGGCGGAAGTCATCCGAGATTGCTGCCACTTTCGCTGAATAAAGATGTAAATGTTCCTCAAAAATATCCGCGGGTTCCGGGCGGGATGGATGGCCATTGGTGGCAATGGATCGATGCCTGTATTGCCGGTTATGGCAAAATGGAAGTCGATTCTCCATTTGAAGGTTATGCCGGCCCGCTTACAGAAACTGTACTGATGGGAAATTTATTATTAAGAAGCTTTAATATCCGGGAAAAGGTAAAAAAACATGATCCGGTTTATGGTGATATGGAAGAAATCACTACTCCCGGTCGTTATATCACTTACAAATGGGATGGAGCAAATATGCGTATAACCAACTTTGAAGCTGCGAACCAATTTGTGAAAAGAGAATACCGCGAGGGTTGGGGAAAACTGGAGTTATAATAAGCAGTTGAAGGTTGAAGGTTGAAGATTTCGCGGCCGGGACGTTTGTCTTCGGCGGCCTGAACGATGTATCTTAGTTAAAGGTTCAAGGTTTCATGACAGCCAGTAAAAGAATAAATAAATTGAATTTCTATTCAATAGTAATACTGGCGGCCAGGGTATGAAGAATTCACAGAAAGAAAAAAGAAAAGTACATGACCATTTTAATAGAAAAGGATTACAACCGGATGTCTGCAAAAGCGGCTGAAGAAGTATTGAAAATACTTGAACCGATTCAAAATCCTTTGATATGCCCTGCTACAGGCGATTCACCCAAAGGCTTATACCAGGAAATAATTATACAAATCAATAAAAAAAATACCAATACCAGTAAATGGAATTTTATCGGCCTGGATGAATGGGTAGGTATGAACGGAAAGGACGAAGGAAGTTGCAGGTTTCATCTTGATAACGATTTATTAAATCCATTGAGCGTTCAGGAAAATAACATTTGTTTTGTTGATGGAAGGTCTCCGGATTTGCAGGAGGAAATCAGTAAAGCCAATGAATTTATTAAAAAGAATAATGGAATTGACCTGGCCATTGTGGGCCTTGGACTCAATGGGCATATAGGCATGAACGAGCCGGGAACGGATCCATCGTTAAACGCCCATGTTTCGGTAATTGATCCCATAACGCAGCTAAGCGGTCAAAAATATTTTACCCATCCACAAGAAATTACCGGTGGTATTACACTTGGAATCAAAGATATTATGGAAGCAGATCACGTGATATTATTGATAAGTGGTGTTAAAAAAGCCAAAATTGCAAGGGCGGTTTTGGAAGATGATATTTCTGAGCAGTTGCCTGCAAGTTTTTTACGGAATCATCAGAATTGTACTGTTTACCTCGATAAAGACGCGGCTTCACTTTTGAAGAAAAGTAATGATTAACGATTCAATTATAGGAATAGATTTGGGCGGTACGAACATTCGTGCTGCACTTGTGAATAACATCAATATAAAAAATATTCATTCTAAAAGAATAAATGCACAAGGCTCCTCTGAACAGGTTTTGGAAGAACTTTTTTCTCTGATTGACCTTTTATTCAGTAAAGAAGTGAAAGCAATAGGAATTGGAGTGCCCGGACTCGTAAACCAGGAAGAAAAAATGGTTTATGATGTTGTATATATTCCATCCTGGAAAATAATCCCTCTGCAAAAGCTGGTCGAAGAACGGTACGATGTTCCGGTGCATGTTAACAACGATTCCAACTGCTTTGCACTCGGAGAATATTATTTTGGTAAAGGAAAAGGTTTAAGATCAATGGCTGGATTAACAATAGGAACCGGGCTGGGATGTGGACTTATCATTAATAAACAGTTGTATGAAGGAAGAAACGGAGGAGCCGGAGAATTTGGCATGATCTCATATCTTGACCGAACGATAGAGTATTATGCCAGCGGACAGTTTTTTGAAAATGTTTATAAAATTAGCGGTGAAACAGTATTTAAGAAAGCAGGTGAAGGGAATAAAGAAGCATTAAAAATGTACGAAGAAATGGGAATTCATCTTGGAAATGCCATTCAAACGATTTTATATGCAATAGATGTGGAATTAATTGTTCTTGGCGGATCTGTAAGTAATGCTTTTACTTTTTTTGCAAAAAATATGTGGAATCAGGTTAAAAAATTTGGTTTTCAAAAAGCAGTTTTAAATCTGCGAATCGAAGTCTCTGAATTAGAAAACGCAGGCGTTTTAGGCGCGGCTGCTTTATATTTTAATAATCCAGATAACGGATTGTAGGCCCTTTCAATCTTCAACCTTGAACCTCAATAGTTGTAAAGCTTGTTTCTTTTAAAATAAATTCAACTTTTCCATTAGAAACAGGTATTGGCTTCCCTTCTTTCATAGATTCATTTTTATCCGTTACAAATACTTTAAAAGATTTTACACTTCGTGGCAGTCCTGATAAAATCACTTTTCGTGAAGCGCCATTATTTACCAAATGAATGGCATAAATATTTTTCACATTATCTCCTAAAGCTGCTGCAGAAACAGTTGGATCACTACAATTCAATTCCATTGCTTTTAATCCTTCCGGAGTAGAAGAAAGTTGTTTCAGATTCCAGAATCGTTGCGTAGGTCTTAGAGTGGAAGTATCGCCAAAAATACCTCCTCCTGCAAGAAGAGAATAATCAGCGGTTAATTGCCATTGCAAAATCGCTTCCGGCTGGCAAATGGCTAAAAGCCTGATGTATAAGCTAATCTCATTCAAAGCATACTCAGGTTCCAGGAAAATGGCAGGATAACCCCAGGCCTGTGCATCAATACTTCCTTCTGCAACAATTAACGGCCGATTTATTTGCGTAGCAGCCTGCCCCCATTTTTGTAATGTTTCCTGATCCCATCCGCGCCATGAATGAAAAGAAACAGCTCCGATAAAAGGAAGCGCGGCCGGATCGTTCAAAGCCGGTTTAATAAAGTCAAATGTGGTCGCATCAGAATTATCTCCAAGCAGCATTTTTGTTTTCAATCCTCTTGAAACAAAATAGGCGCCCAATCCTTTTATTAATTTATCGTGCTCTTCTCCGGTTTGTCTCACATTAATTCCAAGATCGGATTCATTAAAAGAAAATAAAGAGATTTCCACTCCATACCTTTCTTTCAGATACTCAATATAATCAGCAATTGATTTATAGATTTCATTTGTTTTCGTAGAATCCAACGGATTTCCCCAAACGCCATTTGCATCAGGTCCGTATTTCGGTGTACCTACTACTGCCCAGGCAGGCGCCGACCATGCCGATAGAATTACCGGAATCCCTGTCTTGTAAAGTCTTTGCGCCATTTCCATTGATTTCCGAACATGCGCATTCAAGTTCCCTGCATTTGCTTCCGCGATTGGATCCTGCGTTAATTCTGGTTGCCAAAGTTGCCACGGCATTTCCACACGTGAAAACCGTACGTCAAGGTTTTTTAAACAATAATCAATTACCTGCGGATCTGTTTTTGGATTTTGCAAACGAAAATTACCACCAAATCCAACAAAAGCTCTTCCTGTGTCAGCAGCATTTAAGATAAGATGGACGATAGTATCATCAATGATTCCGGACGCTTTTATTGAAAAGGATTTTTCAACGGAATCGCCTTTCTTCATTTCGCCCGTTTGTATCGGGATGAACACCTGCCATCCTTTGCTGTCTTTATTTTGGTAGTTTTTTATTTTAACAGAAACCGGTTCTGAGAAAGTAAGTTTTAGTTGCCGCAGTTTGGAAATAAATGCAATTGTCTTAGCTCCGGTTTTAAAATAACTATCCGATGAATTTCCGGATAACTGAACCGCTTTTAAATTATCCATCTTCACACTTCCGTTTGAATAATCCTTTTCATCCAATAAAAAAGTGAAATAAACTGCATCCGGCGCTTCATCTCCTTTTGACGTTATTTTAATAGTCACATTCGCAACGCCCTTTCCGACGTCTTGAACAGTTTCCTTAAAATAAAGGCTGTCAATATTGGTAGTAACGATTTGCTGGTTTGCTTCACGCCCAAAATGCGGACGTTGCCTTTCCTTGCCAGTCGTAACGATGGAAGAATCTTTTTTTACAACCGTTAAATTGCTTTCTATTTTCATCAGTTCCCCATCTATTCTTATTCCCGCAATATTTCCCCATGGCTCAAGTACGGGCTGCGCAAATGCGTGATTTATTATGAACAAATAAAATGCGAAGGAAAGCAGAAATTTTAAAAGGAAATTATTTTTTGAATACATCAAGCAAGAATTTATAATTAAGAAAAATGAGAATCGTTGCTATTTGTTTATTTACTGCAAGAGATTTTTTTATGATTGAATAATTTGTAAAAACCTGCTTATCCTCAAAACTATTTGAATTTATAACAGTAAATCAATGCTTTCTTATCTTTTAATTATAGTTTTTTATTTTATCCCGGAAAAAGATAAGATTAATACGAATGAAACCAATAATTTATATAACTTTAGTTTGCGTCATTTATCAATACTTTATTTACATTACTATCAATACTTTCCTTACATGAATAGTGAAATTAATTGCAAATTACTGAGGGAAATAACCCCGCTCACGCCAAGTGATTGCTTTTCCGTCTTTTCGCGCACGAAAACGGAATTTGATTTTCCGCTACATTTTCATGAAGAAATAGAATTAAATTTTATAAAAAATGCTGCGGGCGCAAAAAGAGTTATTGGCGATCATGTGGAAGAAATCGAAGACATCGAATTGGTACTTGTTGGCTCCAACCTTCAGCATGGCTGGTTCACCAATAAATGCAAAGACAAAGAAATCCAGGAAATTACTATCCAGTTTCACCGCGACCTTTTTGACGAAAAGTTTCTGCAACGCAACCAGTTGAATTTTATAAAAACACTTTTTCAAAGGGCCGCAAGAGGGGTGCTGTTTTCCAGAGAAACGGCAATCTCTATCATGCCAAGGATAGTTGACCTTACACAAAAACATGGCTTCGATTCTGTTCTGGAACTGATGTCTATCCTGCACGATCTTTCTATTTCTAGAAATTTCCGTACACTTTCCGACGCTTCTTTCAACAAAGAAATTGTTTCATTCAACAGCAGGAGAATTGAAAAAATAATGGAGCATATCAACAATAATTTTGGGCAGAATATTACTTTGAACGATGCGGCAAAAATCGCGGGAATGACCGAGGTTTCGCTCAGCCGGTTCTTTAGATTAAGAACAGGAAAAACTTTTGTAGATACCTTAAATGATATCCGGCTGGGTCATGCTTCACGTATGCTCATCGAAACAACCCATAGCATTAATGAAATTGCCTACAAATGCGGCTTCAACAACATGTCTAATTTCAACCGCATTTTTAAAAAGAAAAAAGACAGTACCCCAAAAGAATTTCGCAGTTCATACACCTCCGTTGGAGTCAGAACTTTCGTTTAAATTAATTCACTTTATCGAAAAAAATATGCAACCACTCAAAAGCGGAATTTGCTTCCTGGTAATTTTATTATCCGTAAACATTCTTTCTGCACAAGAAATTTCTATTTCTATTGAAAATTCATCTCCTGTAAAAACCACCAAAAGTTTTTACAGCGCAGACAATTCTTTGATTCAATATGTTGGAAGAATACCAAAAAGCAATCCTGCATTACCACGGTTTTGGATGCCCGGGGTTTACATTAAAGCAAAATTTGAAGGAAATAATTTTTCGTTTTTTTTAAATGACCAGGTCCTCTATGCCAATGTTCATAATTATGTAGAAATTATCATAGACAATAAGTCTTTTCGTTTGCAAACAAAATATGCTAACAATAATTTTATTGTAAACGGATTAAAAAACGGTGTTCATGTTATTACGATTTGCAAAGACACCGAATCAGGAAATGGGTATTTAGAATTTGCAGGAATTGTTTGTAAAAAATTATTGGCACTCCCACCCAAACCAAAATTAAAAATGGAATTTATAGGCAATTCCATTACCTGTGGTTTTGGAGCTGATGCTTCTCAAATCCAGTGTGGTAAAGGCGAATGGTACGACCAGCACAATGCATACATGAGTTACGGGTCGCTTACTGCCCGAGCTTTAAATGCGCAATGGCACATCAGCGCTGTTTCCGGAATTGGCATGATTCATAGCTGCTGCGAAATGAAAATCACGATGCCGCAGGTGTTTGATAAAATAAACATGAGTGGCGATTCTATGGCCTGGAATTTCAATGAATATATTCCGGATATTGTTACGATTTGTCTTGGGCAAAATGATGGCATTCAGGATTCAACCGCTTTTTGCACTGCTTATGTTGATTTTGTAAAGACAGTGAGAAGTAAATATGCTGATGCAAAAATTATTTTATTGACCAGTCCGATGGCGGATGCAAAATTAAGGGTGGCCTTAAAAAATTATCTGACCTCAATAGTTGCATATTTTCATAAAAATGGCGAGAAAAAATTGTATAAATACGTTTATGAAAAAAGTTACAATGGCGGCTGCCTTGCACATCCTGATTTAAAAGAACAAAGGGAGATTTCAGATTTGTTGGTGGATTTTATTAAGAAGAATTTGAAGAACAATGACACACAATAACGGTAATATACAAACGAAAACCCCGCACTATTTTTGGAGCTCAGTAAAACAACAAATAACACGGTTTTCTATTTTCTGAATCAGACTGTCAGTAAATGGCGTTCGTCTTTTTGTTTTACAATAAAATGACTACGAATAAAAATTGGTTTTTTCATTCCCGAAAGATTATTATTATATTTACGCCTATATTCCTCTTCGCTCCGGCAATATTCTATTGAAGATTCAGCTTTCTTGATGAATTTCACAGTTCGCATTTATCACCGTTCAATAAACATTTATGAACCGGCAACTGGTTGCTTTTATTAAGGCATTTTGTATTAAAGGTATTTGCACTATTTTCTTTCTCTGTCTGTTAACGCTTTCATTGGCACAAACCGGAAATGAAAAAGGGATGCCTTTTGTAACCAATTATACTCCTGCAGTTTATAATGCTTCCCCGGTAAACTGGAGTTTGATGCAGGACAACAATGGCATCATGTATTTCGGCCAAAATGAAGGAAATAAGCCATTCAGCATTCTACAATACGATGGGGTGAACTGGTACGGAATTCCTTCCCCGGCTACTTCTCTCATTACCAGATGCATGAAAAAGGATGCTGACGGAATTATTTACTACGGCGGATATGGCGATTTCGGATATTTAGCGCCCGACAGTACGGGCAAAACCGCAGAACATTCATTGCTCAAATATATACCCAAAGAGAAACAAAATTTTTTTGACGTCTGGTCTATTCAAAATGCGGGAAATAGTATTTATTTCCAGGCGAGGGAAAGGTTATTCCGGCTGACCAGGACGGGTTCGGGTAAATGGATTACAAAATCATGGGAACCGTCTTCTCATTTTATGTATAGCTTTTTTCTTGACGGGACTCTTTATTTACATGAACAAGGGATTGGGCTTTTGAAAATGGTAAACGATTCTCTGGTTTTAATTCCAGGAAGTGAATTTTTAGGAAAAGAACGGATGCAGGTAATGTTGCCTTACAGTAAAGCAACAAACAACTCCAAATCCGATGAATATCTTGTCGGAACGTTCACCCGGGGGATGTATCTTTTTGATGGAAAAAATTTCAAACCATTCGCAACGGAAGCAGACAGCCTCAACAAAAAAACAATTTTATACCGCGCTATATCGGTGAATACTGGCTACGCATTGAGTATTCTCGGCAAAGGAGTGGTATTTATTGATCATTCGGGAAAAATAACCGGAATCATTAATAAAAATACCGGCCTGTCGAGCAATGTAGTGTCTGATATTATACTGGATAAAAAAGGGGATATGTGGTTCGCTATGGATAATGGAGTAGCAAGGGCGGCCATCAATTCGCCTTTTACTCAATATGGGTCACAGTCTGGCATTACGGCTACTCCGATAACTTTGCAAAGGCTTCCCGGCGGCAGTTTGTATGTGGGCACAAACAACGGGCTGTTTCATTTTAATCCTGAATTGTCGAGGTTTCAACTTGTAGATCAGATCCCTTTGGAGCAGGTGTTCTATCTGTTGCCGGATGGACGTAATCTGCTGGTGACAGGTAATGGACTTTATAACATAAAAGATGGCAAAGTCCTGCTCGTACAGGCTTCGCCAAATGACAGCCTAAAAACCGATTATTTATTTATCCCCAAAAAATATCCCAACCTTCTATTTGCAGGTACCACTTTTGGGTTAACTCTTTTCGTAAGAGATGCAGGTAATAACACCGGCTGGAAATATATTGGTTATTTCCCGAAAATAAAAAACCAGATCAGTTCTATTGCGGAAACGGACGATGGCCATATTTGGGCAGGCAGCCAAAGCGAATCCGTTTACCGGATCACGCTGGCTTTTGATAATAATAACGAACCGGTTCTTTTAAAATCAATAATTGAAAAATTGGGGATAGACGAAGGTCTGAGAAACTATTCCGGTGGTTTATTCAAAATAAACCACGAGGTTTATTTTCCCGGTGACTCTGCAACCTACACTTACCATGCGGATAAAAAGCAATTCTTTCGTACCACCTTTTTAGGTCTTCAGAATTTTAACGCACTGCAGGATAGCAGCGGGAAAATATGGCTTGTAGCAACAAATAACGGACAAAACACCAAATACATTGCTATTCCCAAAAATGGCGGTGGATATACACTTGACTCCAGTTCGCTTTTGCCCGTCGCAGGCGAAAACTTTAATAATGTTTATCCTGAAAAAAATGGAATTATCTGGTTTGTAACAAATGATGGGCTCATCCGGTATGATCAAAACATAAAAGCAGATTACGATCAGCCGTATAACACACTTATACGAACAGTTGCCGTTGCTAAAAAAGAAGTGGATCCAAATGAAATAGCCGGCAGCAAACCTCCGGAAATAAAATTTAAAAACAATTCGCTTCGCTTTGAATATGCTGCGCCTTTTTATCAGCACGAAGATAAAACCCAATATCAAACCTGGCTTGAAGGATTTGAAAAAACTTGGAGCGATTGGGGAAAAAATACCTATAAAGAATATACAAATCTTTCTGCCGGTAATTATACTTTTCATGTAAGGTCAAAAAATATATACAATAAGATCAGCAACGAAGCGGTTTATTCATTTACCATTCTCGCCCCGTGGTATGCTACCTGGTGGGCTTATTGCCTGTACTCAACTTTAGCTGCTCTTCTTATTTATTTTATTATAAAGTACCGTACACGGCAATTGAAAGAGAAACACAAAGAGCTTGAAAAAATAATTCATGAACGGACTGGAGAACTAAGCGCCCGCGTAGCTGAACTTGCCGTTATTAATAATGTGCAGGAAGGTTTGGTAAGCAAGCTGGATATGCAATCTATCTATGACCTGGTAGGAAATAAAATCCGCGATGCATTTGATGCACAGGTCGTACTTATCGGAAGTTTTGATCATAATAACTCCGTGGAACATTTTAATTACACTATTGAAAATGGCAAACGTTATTACCTTGATACACGACCTCTTGATCAGCTCAGAAAGCAACTTATTGAAACAAAACAAAAAATTGTAATTCATAACAAAAACGAAGCGATAAAATGGTTTAATAATAAAGGCGTTGGCGATACCAAGCCAATACTGTCCGGGGTATTTGTTCCCCTGATTATTGGTGATAAAGTAAAAAGATATGTCAGTCTTCAAAATGTGGATAGGGAAAACGCATTCAGCGATACAGATATCCGTCTGTTGGAAACGTTATCAAACAGCATGAGTGTGGCGCTTGAAAATGCCAGGCTATTTGATGAAACCAACCGGTTATTAAAAGAAACTGAGCAACGTACTTCAGAGCTGGCTGTAATTAACAGTGTTCAGGAAGGATTGGCCAAAGAACTAAACATGCAGGCAATATATGAATTGGTGGGAAACAAATTAAGCGATGTAATGCATACACTTGATATTGACATTCGCTTATTTTCTCCGGAAACCAACCAGGTGTTTTATCCATACGTGCGCGATCAGGGCAAAATTATTGACGTGAAGCCTTCTCCAATGACAGGCATGTCGAAACATGTATATGAAACAGGCAAAACCCTCATCATAAATGAGAACTTAGAGGAAAGAATGAAAGAACTGGGATCTTATATTTTGCCTGGTACCCAGGTTGAAAAATCTTTTATGGCAGTCCCCATTATGGTATCCGATACCCCCCGGGGCATGGTTAGCATTAGCAATTATGAAAAAGAAGATGCTTTCAGTGAGTCAGATGCCAGATTGCTCCAAACAGTCGTTTCTGCCATGAGCGTAGCGCTTGAAAATGCCCGGCTCTTTGATGAGACCAATCGTTTGTTAAAAGAAACAGAACAACGGACTGCAGAGCTGGGCGTTATCAACAGTGTACAGGATGGGCTTGCCAGGGAATTGGATATGCAGGCAATTTATAATCTGGTGGGCGATCGTATCTGTCAATTATTCAATACCCAAATTGTAGTAATCCGCACATTCGATTATAAAACAGCCACTGAATACTTTCAATATGCTTTTGAAAAAGGAATTTATTATAAAATTAATGCACAGCCTTTCATTTGGGCAAGCAAGCAACTTATCCAATCAAAGAAACCCATAAATATTAATGAAAACTATGT
>JBQCFO010000343.1:0-5077 GCA_051959055.1 Ginsengibacter sp.
ATTTGGGAATGGGCTTTATTTATCTTGCCGTAGGAATTGTTATTTTATTTGCCAGGCAATTTAATTTTTCAACAGATTTTACGGCCAGTGTTCCTGCAAAAATCTTTGCTGTTTTGGTCATTATTTACGGTTCGTGGAGAATTTACAGAGGCATCAGAAAAAAATATTACAAAGAATGATCTACCTGAGCAATCATATAAAAGCATCTAGAGTGACGGCATTTATGCTTACGCTGTTATGGGTTTCCTTTACAAGCTGCCATCAAAACGTAAGAACAGATGTGGACACGCCAAGCACTGGTACGATACACATCAGCGTAGATGAAACTTTTAAGCCTGTGATTGATTCTGAAATTCAGGTGTTTGAAGCGCTCTATCCCCATGCTAAAATAATAGCCGATTACAAACCCGAAGCCGAATGTTTTAAAGATCTGATGAAAGACAGTACGCGTATGATCATCGTTACCCGCGGCCTTACTCCCCAGGAAGAAAAATATTATAAAGACAGTCTGAGCTATTCGCCTACCTGGTCGAGGGTTGCTTACGATGCTATTGCTGTAATTGTGAACAAAAAATTTCCTGATTCTTTGTTCGACATGAATACCATTAAAGGAATTCTAAGCGGAACTACAGGAGATAAAGAACTTGCTGTGTTCGACGGATTGCAGGAAACAAGCACCATCCGGTATGCAGTAGATTCAATTTTGAGAGGCGAGCCTTTGGATCCTAAAAAAGTATTTGCAGAAAAAAACAGTGAAGGAGTTATAAACTATGTTGCCAATCATACAAACGTTCTTGGCTTTGTAGGGGTAAGCTGGATTGGAAATCCGGAAGATACTACCCAAACCAGCTTTTTAAACAAAGATATAACGATTGCATCTTTAAAATGTACCTGTCCTGAACAGTCTTATATAAAACCGTACCAGGCAAATATCATGTTGAAACGATATCCAATGATACGCGGATTGTATTATATTTTAAAAGAAAATTATGACGGACTTGGAAGTGGATTTGCTACCTTTCTGGAATATGAAAGAGGACAATTAATCTTTAGAAGGGCTTATCTTGCTCCTGCAAAAATGAATTTCAGTGTGCGGAAAGCAACCACTTATTAATTTGAAATCAAAACCAGTTATTAATAAAAAAAGTAAAAATTGTAAACATGAAAAAAATCGGATTTATCGCTTCCCTGCTTCTAATGGGTAATATGTTATTTGCCCAGAGCATCCAGGAGGGAAAACAGTTTTTAAATTATGAAAGGTACCAAAGTGCAGAGGATGTTTTTCAAAAGTTGTTAACTGCTAATCCCAATAATACAGAAGCGGCTTATTGGTTGGGTCAAACATACCTTGATCCGAACAGGGAACCAATTGACACTGCAGCAGCAAAAGCCTTGTATCAAAAAACACTGCAGGCAAATCCAAACGATGCATTGATGATGATTGGTGTAGGCCAGATTGAACTCATGCAAGGAAATAAAACAGATGCCAGAAATCGGTTTGAAACCGCTATTAACAGTACAAAAAAGAAAAATCTCCCCGATATTTTGTACGCTGTTGGGCGGGCAAATATCGAACCCAAAGATGGCGATATCCTGTATGGTATTGATAAACTGAAACAAGCCGCAGATAAGGACAAAAAAAATGCGGAGATATATAATGAAATCGGTTTTGGTTACTGGAAATTAAATGACGGCGCCAATGCTACCATCAACTACCAAACCGCTTTGTCACTTGATCCAAAGGATGCAAGAGCCAGTTTTATGATCGGTAGAATTTTTGAAACACAAGGGTATGGCCAGGAACCGATTTATATGAAATATTACCAGGAAGCTATTCAGGAGGATCCAAATTTTGCCCCTGTTTATTACTGGCTTTACACTTATTATTATCAGCGTGACGTAAACAAAGCTTCCGATTATTTGAATAAATATGTAGCAGTGGCAGATAACGATTCTAAAAACTGTTACGCAAAAGCTTCTCTTTATTATGTTTCCAAAAAATATCCTGAAACTATTACACAGGCTGATGCATGTATCAACTCTGCTGGACAAAAAACATTCCCGAATTTGTATGGTTTAAAGGGATATGCTTATGACAAACTGGGCGATTCATTAAAAGCGCGGGAAGCATTTGAAAAATTCTTTTCTGTTGTAAATCCTGACAATATTGGCCCGACAGATTATGCTACGTATGGAAAAATTTTGTTGAAATTCCCAGGACAGCAAGCTCAGGGGGAATCCTATATTGAGAAAGCCGTAACAATGGATACGGTTCTTGCTAATAAAATAAAGACCATCAGCGATCTGGCAAAAGATTTTGCTAACAGTAACAACTTCGTGGAAGCAGGTAAATGGTATGGTAAAATTTTAACCCTTGATCCGAACTTTGGGAAACAAGATCTCTTCTACGCTGGCTATAATGATTATCGTGGTGGTAATTACAAATCTGCAGATTCTGTTTTTCACATTTACCAGCAAAAATTTCCTGCTGATCCGTATGGTTGGTACCTCGGTGCACGTTCAAAAGAGGGGATGGATACCACCTATGAACTCGGCCTCGCAAAACCACTTTATGAAAAAGTAATCGCCATTAGTGATACAACACAGGACAAAGCATCGATAAAGAATTTCGCCATTCCTGCAAACAGGTATATGGTTGCTTATTTTTATAACATTAAGCATCAAACTGATTCAGCATTAGTGTACAATAATAAAATTCTGGAACTTGATCCTACAGATGCTACCGCTTTAAAAACGAAAGACGCATTGGAAGGTGTGATTAAAAAACAGAGTGAGGCGGCAGATAAAGCCAACAAACCTGCTGCACCTAAAAAATAACTTTTTTAGAACTGACATGTTAAAAAACTCCTGCAATTGCGGGAGTTTTTTAATTTTGAGCATTGAGAGTTTGAAGTTGAGAGCACGTTTCTGTTTTTTATTAAACTCATGCTGATTTGGTAAAGGATATTTATTAGCGAACCACGTTTAAATCGAGAACCACCGCTATGCCCATTTTCAGCAAACCCATAAATAACCTGAATTCGTATTTCCTTTTCTGGAAAAATCACTGCACAATCAAATTTGTCAGTTTACCAATGTCCGCACTTACTTTATGAATAAAATCGAGTTGTTCATTTAAATGCGGATCCGCAATTTTTTTTTGTAAAACAGGAGAAGAAGAAATAACCGGAATTCTATCATTGGAATAATTGTGATCCAATTTCTTTACACTTTCTTCCAGCACAGAAATAGAAGATTTGACTGGTTTTAAAAATTCTTTCAATTCCGCTGGCTCTTCCTGTATCATTTCGGCAGTGAGACTGGCAACATTGGAAGAAAGCACATGATTCAGAACTACGAATTCATAAATTTGTTTTCGATGCTTTTGTCTGCTTTTTGGTTCGCTCAGCATTCTGTGCAGCGCGCCGGAAAGATTGGCAGTGCTTACAAATAATTCTTTACGAACGAGCTTATACTGCAAGGTAGAAACTTCATTTCCCGAAAAAAGATCTTTTAGTTTTTGCAGATAATGAATATTCGCTTTTAACACGTCTGCCATATAATTGCGTAATTGTCCGGATTCCCATTGTGGGAATAAAAAATAACTACCCAATGCAGCTAATCCTGATGCGATGGCCGTATCCAGTAATCTTTCACTCGCTACATGCAATGCGCCCAGGCCGAGAAAATGAAAAAGAATCAAAACATAAGGTGTAAGAAAAATAACCATTACGATATAATTCAGGGTTTTGAAAGTATAAGTGCCGAGCATAAAAAATATGATCAGCGCAAATAAAACCGTTTTGTCTTGTATAAAATAAAGCAATAACAAACCAATGATTCCCCCGGCGATTGTACCCGTGAGCCTGTCATAATTTTTTTGTTTCGTAAGGCTAAACGCCGGTTTCATAATAATAATGATGGTCATTAAAATCCAATAGCTGTGATGGCCTGTCATCATTTTGGAGACGAGATAACCAACGCCGCACGTAATCATTACCCTTAGGGAATGCCGGAAAATAGAAGATTGAAAAGTAAGGTTGTTTTTAAAAACTGTCCAGTTTATTTTTTGGTGCGTTACAAATCTCGAATATTCTTTTCCGCTGCGAAGCGCACCTTTTGAAGAAACTTCCCGGTTAAAATATTTTACACGATCATCTACTTTTTCGCCAAGATTCCGAAGGTTTACCAGGATTTTTTTTAACATAATGGTGCTACCTGTATCTGTTAAGTCATCAATTTTTTTCTTCAGTTTATTCAGTTCCTGTATCTGGTCAAATTCTTTATTGTATGAACTGTTTGCCTGTATGGCTTCACCGATATTATACATTTCATGTGCAATGTTTTTGATGATTAGAGAAACATCTGACAGAATTCCGGTGGATGCATATTTTTCTCTCAATAACTTATAATCATACCAGGTAGCCATGATGTGCTCAAAAAGATCTACCACATCTACGAAAGTCAATACCAGCACACGGCCGGATCGTGTAGATTCCTTGAGCATGGCCCGGTTTTTAAATAATAATTCCCTTGTATCATTCTGGCTGTCATTTACAACAATCTGTTGATCCAACAGCTTGCGATATTGTTCCGGGATATCAGATTTCGGATTGTACATTTCCGATTTAATGATGAGGTATTTCGCAGTTTCGAGAATGCAGTTTCCCAACGAACGTTGCGCTGCCCGCAATGGTGTAATTTGGTAAAATAAAAGTGCGATAACCGTATACCAGATTCCTCCAGATAAGATCAGTAAACTTTCTTTAAAAACCTGTTGGGATGGAATTACTTTCGTCATTTGAAGAATCATGATAAGAAGCGCCGCAAATCCCACCGAAGTGGCACGGTTGCCATACACCGAAAACATCGTGAAAATAAAACAGGATACTAAAATGAGCACTCCCATCAACAGCGGATTATCATTTACCATTCCGGTTAAAAAAGCGCTGATGAAAACAAAAATGTTACAAAATAGCATTCCGTTTCTTTTATGCACGACCGGTCCGGGCCCATCGCTGATACTCACACACAATGCTCCCAATGACAGCGCCAACCCTGTTTCTAAATCCCCGAG
>JBQCFO010000344.1:0-4280 GCA_051959055.1 Ginsengibacter sp.
ATTGTTGTTTGAGGAAAAGGAACCCCGTATAACCTTATCATTTTACAAGTATGCTTTTATCGAAAATCCATCTGCTTTTAGGGATGAATTTTATAAAAATCTGCATGATTTAAAAGTTTTTGGCCGTATATATATAGCACAGGAGGGAATGAATGCCCAGGTAAGTGTTCCCGAATACAATTATGCCGATTTCAAAAAATATCTGAATTCCATTTCATTTTTGACAGATATGCGGTTAAATGTAGCTGTGGAGGATGATGGTAAAAGTTTCTGGGTATTAAAAATAAAAGTAAGAAACAAAATCGTAGCAGATGGAATTGATGACCCGGATTTTGATATGAGTAGAAAAGGCAAATATGTCGATGCAGATTCTTTCAATAAACTTACTGAAGATCCTGAAACTATTGTAGTGGATATGCGCAATCATTATGAATTTGAAGTAGGCCATTTTGAAAATGCGATAGAAGTTCCGTCTGAAACTTTCAGAGAGCAATTGCCAATGGCAGTAGATATGCTGAAGGAAAAAAAAGACAAGAATATCATCATGTATTGCACAGGTGGTATTCGTTGTGAAAAAGCAAGTGCCTATATGCTGCGGAATGGGTTTAAGAACGTGTATCACCTCGAAGGTGGCATTATTCAATATGCCAACAAAGTAAAAGAAGAACATTTGCACAATAAATTTCTAGGTAAAAATTTCGTTTTTGATGGAAGGCTCGGAGAAAAAATCGGAGATGAAATAATCAGTCATTGTCATCAATGTGGTGCCCCATGCGACACCCATACAAACTGTGCAAATGAAGGCTGCCACCTGCTTTTTATTCAATGCGCTGATTGTGCAGCAAAGTATGAAAGTTGTTGTTCAGCAGAATGCCAGGCCGTGAATCATTTGCCGGAAGAAAAAAGAAAAGAGCAAAGGAAAGGGGTAAAAAATGGGATTATGGTTTTTAATAAATCAAGAAAAAGAATGGATAGTTTGTTGAATAAAAAGTAAATGATTCTTTCTTACAACAAAACAACAAATAAGCGGTTTTTATCTTTCGGAAGGTTCAAATAGCTGAGGGCCATTTGGAATTTTTACAGTAGCGGAGTTTTTTTCTTATTTATTCCCAGCCGCTTGCAAGCACATCAGCAATATGCATCGTTGTAATTGGTAAGTTTTTTTTGGTGATAATTCCTTGCAAATGCATCAGGCAACTTAGATCGGTAGAAATAATGTGCGACGCACCGGTATCTAAAGCATGATTGATTTTTTGATCGGCCATGGCATTTGAAATCGCATCAAATTTCACAGCAAAGGTCCCACCAAAACCGCAACAAGTTTCAGTTTCAGCCATTTCTACTAACTGAAGACCTTGCACTTTCTTTAATAAATTTCTTGGACCTTCTTTTATTTTGCATTCACGAAGGCCTGCACAGCTATCATGATAAGTTGCTTTCGCATTTAAGACAGCGCCAAAATTCTCAATCTTTAAAATGACCGTCAGAAATTCGGTGAATTCAAAAATTCTTCCTGCAAGATTTTTTACCAGGTTATGCAGGGATGAATTTTCAAAAAGGCCTCCATAATAATTTCTTACAAAACCCACACAGGAGGCGGAAGGAGCTACAATATAGTCTGTGGTATCAAAATCTTTTAAGAATTTTTCAGCAACTTTTTTTGCTTCGCTTTGAAATCCTGCATTAAAAGCTCGCTGGCCACAGCAGGTTTGGTTGGTATTGTATTCAATGTCACAACAAGCTTTTTCTAACACTTTCACCATGTTAAAAGCCGTTTGAGGATATAATTGGTCAACAAAACAAGGTATAAATAACTGCACTTTCATTTTAGAAAAAATGTAAAATATTTTTTAAAAGAAAAAATAAAACCTCTACCTCGAATACTTAATTGTGATCATTTTTAAGGCAGTCAATGCTGCTTCTTCTCCTTTATTTCCATGGACACCGCCCGTTCTTTCATCGGCCTGCTGCTGATTATCTACGGTAAGTACTCCAAAAATAGTAGGAACTGGTAAAGTGAGATTTAATTGCACGATGCCGTCTGTAATGGCTTTACAAACATAATCGAAATGGGGAGTGCCGCCACGAAGTACGCATCCAAGAGCGATAAAAACCTGGGGTTTTTCAAATTTATTTTGATAGGTATCCCAAAAATTTTTTATGGTAAAAGGAATTTCAAAAGCGCCGGGAACACTGATAATTTTGTAATTGTCCATTTCATATTCCTCCAATACCTTTTTGCACCCGTCCAATAATTTATTCACAATTTCAGGGTTCCATTGAGTATGCACAATAACAATACAGGCATCCTTCGGGAGAATGCCTGTATCAATATTATAAAGATTTTGATTTACGATTGCCATTTTTTATTTCTCAAAATTATTCTGAAAAATCTCCCAGGCGAGCCAGGTAGCGATCTACATCAGCTGCTTTTTCAGTAAGCGGATAATCCGTTTTTATTTTTTTGAAAAGATCAATTGCTTCCTTTGTCTTTCCGGTTTGTTGTGCAAATAATGCTGCGCGAAACAAAAACTCCGAAGAAGTGTAGTCATCTTTACTATTGACGTTTGCGGCTTTTTTATAATAGCTTAAAGCATCGTCATTTTTATTCAATTCAGCGCTCGCATCGCCCATCATTCCAAGTGCACGGCTTTTAATTTGTGTAGCGCCATTTGCGTCAAATTCCTTCAGGTATTTGATCGATTTTTCAAATTGACCGAGATGCAGGTAACAAGCACCGGCATAATATTCACACAAGTTTGCAGCAGGAGTTCCGGAATATTGATTCATAATTCTTAACGCTCCGGGATTAACACCATCGCCATTTAAAACTTTAGTTGCAAGCAGTATTTTCGCAGAATCTGTAGCATTCGTGAATTCAGAAAAATATTTTTGCGTTACAAATACCACTTTATCAGCTTTTTCCTGTTCGGGTACTTTAAACATGTATTTATAGATCAACCATGCTGCAAGCAAAATGATAACTGCAGAGCCTATGTATGAAATGGGTTTACTATAATCTTCCCAAAAGCCGCGGGCTTTTTCTACTACATCTACTTCTTTTTTTTGTACTTTTTTGTCCGCCATTAAAATTGTTTTTCTGTATTATTTTAGTCTTGATACTCTTTTGTCTTTCTACTTTCTACTAATCCATTATAAACGGATAATCATCTTCGGCATATACGTCTTTCAATATTTCATCATCATCAGGATATGGACTTTCTTCTGCAAATTTTACGGATTCTTCTACCTGGTGTTTTACACGATCGGTTATTTGCTGAATTTCTTCATCGCTAACTCCAAAATTATCTTTCAATTTTGTCAAGGTAGTTTCTACTGGATCCTGCAATTTATATTCTTCCATTTCTTCTTTGCTGCGATATTTCGCAGGGTCGCTCATGCTGTGGCCTTTGTAACGATACGTTTTTATTTCCAGAAGGGTAGGGCCGCCTTTTTCGCGCGCTCTTTTTACCGCTCTTTCTACTGCCTCGTGTACACTTTCAGGAATCATTCCGTCTACCTGGTCTCCGGGCATCTCATAAGCATCCGCCAGTTTGTAAATATCCAATACATTTGAAGTGCGTGCAACAGAAGTTCCCATGGCATAGTTATTATTTTCGCAAATAAAAACCACCGGAAGCTTCCAAAGCATCGCAAGATTAAAAGTTTCATGCAGCATACCCTGTCGGGCAGCACCATCGCCAAAGAAACAAAGAACAACATTATCGGTATCCTTGTATTTTTCGGCAAAAGCAAGGCCGGCACCGGTTCCAATTTGTGCACCTACAATTCCATGGCCTCCAAAAAATCTTTGTTCTACCCCAAAGAAATGCATACTTCCGCCTTTTCCTTTGCTGCATCCGGTTGCTTTGCCATACAATTCAGCCATACAAGCGTTAGGTGTAACTCCTTTTGCAATTGCAAGCCCGTGATCACGGTAAGCCGTAATGAAAATATCATCATCAGTGGTAGCCGTCATACAGCCTGCAGCAATTGCTTCCTGTCCGATATATAAATGACAAAAGCCACGGATTTTTTGCATTCCGTACATTTGCCCTGCTTTTTCTTCAAAGCGACGAAGTAAGAGCATCAGCTCATACCAGTATAAATAAGTTTCTTTAGAAAACTTTGTAGCCAAGATTTTTAAATTTTAGGCCGCAAAGATAGGATAAAAAGAAAATAAATTTTGGTGAAAAAACAATTGATTTTTATTACGAAGATTTCGCCACACAATAAAATTCCATTTCTGATTTTGCAGCAGTAAACAAATAAATAACCGT
>JBQCFO010000345.1:0-3727 GCA_051959055.1 Ginsengibacter sp.
AGCAATTCTTTTTGTAACGGCGATGCCAACCCGGTTTACTTGCTCCGCCATCCAGGCGCTGTTTGTGTCAATTACCTGCCCGATCAACAGTTCATCACCAATCGTAATAATAGAAGCATTTATATTTTTCATGCGGCAAAATTAAACAGAAAGGTTTCGCAATTTCAAATCTGTTTTGTGAATAGAATCTTTTAGTTTTGGACGCAAAGGTTGCCAACCTTCTCAAGGTTGGCAACCTTTTAAATGAATATCTTTTAAACCTCAAATTATTCTCATTGAAAAGATTACTGATTTTATTTGTTCTGATTTCTTCGCTCCAAACAGAAGCACAAAAAACTGACCAGGTGTTCAATACCGCCTTTAAAAAGTTAGCAGAAGATCCGACTTTCAAACATGCTACCATCAGTCTGTATGTAATAAATACCACAACCGGAAAGCCCGTAACAGAAGCGAATACAGAGATTGGTGTGGCGCCTGCCAGTTGTCAGAAAGTGATTACCGCTGCTACTGCTTTTGATTTGCTCGGCCACGATTATTCTTATAAAACCACACTTGCTTACACAGGCAATATCGTGAATGGAGTTTTAAATGGAGACCTGGTCATCAAAGGCAGTGGCGATCCGACTTTGGGAAGCTGGCGTTATAATCAAGCCAAAGAAGAAAATATTATCAATAATTTCAAAAATGCCGTATCACGGTTGGGCATACACGAAATTAACGGCCATGTGTATGCAGACGAAAGCTTGTGGGATGCAGAAGCCACACCAAACGGGTGGGTTTGGCAGGATATCGGAAATTATTATGGCGCGGGCGCAAGAGCATTGAACTGGCGAGAAAACCAATACGATCTTTATTTAAAATCCGGTAAGAGTATCGGCGACCCGGTAGAAATCGCCGGCACAAAACCCGCCTTTGTAGAAGGATTGAATTTGAAATCAAAAGTAACCTCCGCAGCAAAGGGCACCGGCGATAATAATTATATTTATATGCCGCTGAACGATCAGTTTGGCTATGTAAGAGGTACCACGCCTGTCAATGAAAACCGTTTTACTATTTCGGGAGCGATGCCACATCCCGCCATGCAACTGTCTTTGACACTGGAGGCTGCTTTAAAAAACGAAAGCGTAGAAAAAGCGGCAGCAGATTATCGCCAACCGCAAAACCTGAAGGATGCTAAAGTTTTTTACACCTATTCCTCGCCTCCACTCGACAGTATCATTTTTCATTTTCTGCGGCGAAGCATCAATTTGTACGGAGAGGCATTGCTCAAAACGATGGCCTATAATTTTGCAAAAACCGGTAATACCGATAGTGGCGTAAATGTGATTCAGAATTTTTGGAAGGACAAAGGAATTGAACCCTATGCCATAAATATCGCAGACGGAAGCGGCCTCTCCCCTTCCAATCGTGTTACAACAAAGGCTTTGGTAACAGTGATGGAATATGCACGAAAACAAAAATGGTTCCCGTCTTTTTATGATGCGCTGCCGACAATCAGCGGCATCAAAATGAAAAGCGGTTCTATCAATGGCGTCATTTCTTACACAGGTTTTATAAAAGGAAAAGACAACAATCAATACACCTTTTCTTTTGTCATCAATAATTATGACGGAAGCGGAAATGAAGTGAGGAAAAAAATGTGGAAATTATTGGGAATTCTATAGGTTGAAGGTTCAAAGTTGAAGATTCAAGGTTGAAGGTTCAAGGTTCATGGTTGAAAGCACGGTCAGGACGCTTGCCGTCCGCGGCCTGAACGATAAAACCGAAATTCATATGCTGTTCAGCCCGAACGTTCGGGGCACTGAAGCGTCCTGCCCCTTATTCACTACTCACTATTCACTATTCACTCTTGGCATACGTCTTGTAACATTTTTTCAAAAATACTTTTATGAAAAATGACCCTAAAAATCAGTCATCTGATGACAACGAAAAGGCAAAAAACCAACAGGATTCTGACAATACTGATGATGCAGTAGAAGAAGACGGAACCCCGGTCCTGGAAGAAGAAGATCTGGAGGAAAATGATATTGACGAAGATGAAGCCGAAGATATAGAATGGGATGAACCTAATTCAATATAAAATCTCCTTGGTTTTTTCACCACTAAACAAAATAGAAATCTGTTTTATTTGTTGGTTGGCTGAGCCGTATTCGTTTGTATAAGCGAAAGAATACTTATCGATTTTATTTTCCATGATTGCTTACTTCTTTTGGAAATTTGTCGGCAATTAAATTCAAATTGATGCCATGCTCCAGGTATGCTTTTAATCCATCGAGCACCGTAGTAAAACCGCCCGTATTGTTTTTAATCACTTCAATTAATTCATCACCTGTTTCTTTGAATCCATAATTTTTTATTACTACATAAGTTGAGCCGTCTGTTAACACGGTAAACTCAAAGTCAACCGTAGTGGCAGGATTCCCCCACTCTATTGAAATCCTTTTATTCGGAACAATGTCTTTTACCAACACCTGCGTTGAGATACCATACATTTCCCATTCCCACGTAATGGTGTTACCAACTTGCAATGGTCCGCCGGATTTTGTAAACCAAAAATTAGTCGTGATAGCCGGATCAATAAATGCATTAAAAACTTCGGAAACAGGCTTCCTGATTCGCATTTGCGTTTCTACTGTTGGAATATTCGGAGATGTCATGTTTGTTATTTTTTAAATGATGTACCAATAAAAAAACTATTTCTTCTTTTCCGGAAAAATTTCAATTTTTGCCAATTCATTTCTTCAGCCCGACATTCCAGCAAATGTAAACAAGCTAATCTGTATGCCGACCCAACAGGAGTAAAAGATATTTCTGTGTGCCGATAAGGCATCCAGGCCGGTAAATCATTCGGTTCTTTTTCCTAAAACACCTAAACACCACCTTCCATATACCTCCAGGCTACCTGCTACCTACCTGCGGGCAATAAACTGTATCATTACTGCGTTAAATAACGCACAGGTAATACACCGCGACGCTCGCAGGTAGGAAGCGTTCAGCCTGCAGTCATATAGAAAACGGTAAACAACTAAATCAAAAGACCACGGCTAAAGTCCAGGTGTGATTTTAAATGGCAGTGTCGGTAACTAACGTAGGTTGTATTTGCGCTATTAGCCCACAGCCGCGCTTTTTTCGATAAACCCTTGACAATTAAGAATTAAAAAAAATTGTTTGAGAAAAAAAGTAGCGTATTTTAGCGTAAATACAAACGTAAGTGGCAATTCGGACGATTCTACGAAAAAGTTTAAAATCTTGACACGTTCTTTATGACCAATCTTTTCCAAACACTTTTTTCTGGAGCTGCGAAAGCAAACAAATTTCCTAAAATATCGTGGGGACATAGATTTGAAGGTATTGAATACGAAACTGAAAACAACTCATTATATATTGATTCAACTTTCATTGCCGGAAGAAAAATCTTCACTGACTCGATAAAAGATTGGAAAGACAATGAACCAATAGCGAATTCAGACAAAATAAAAATCTTTAAAGAAATCATACAATTTGCAAGTCAAACTAATGAGAAGCCAACCGTAGTAATTAACACAGATTATGAGAAAGCATTTTGGGAAAAACTTTGCAAAGAAAGCGGTGACTTAATTAAAGGAATTATATACGAGTCAGACAAACAGAAGGAAGATTTTCAATTTAACTATTTTCTCGACAGTGTTCGAAAAAAGGAAACTCTTATTTTTGGTAACAAGACGATTAAAACTGAACCCGAATTTCT
>JBQCFO010000346.1:0-3337 GCA_051959055.1 Ginsengibacter sp.
TTCAACTTCCATCACCGATGTGGTCACTCCATACGGAAAAGAAGGACTGGTGCATATTGCAGACACTGCGTCGGAATTTATACAAGCGGCAGAAGAAATTTTCAGCAACCATGAAAAGGAAGTGTGGGGCAAAAAAGTAGACGCATTTCTTAAAGATATTTCCTGGAATAAAACCTGGCATAAAATGTCACAATTAATGGATGAAGCACTCGAAAGAAAGGCAATGATTAATAACAATAAGACGATTAATAACAACAAAAGCGAAGTATATGTTTGATTACATGATTGTAGGAGCAGGATTGGCAGGAGCAGTTTTAGCAGAGAGGCTTGCATCGCAATGCGGAAAGAAAATCCTGCTGGTAGATAAGAGAAATCATATTGGTGGAAATACCTATGATTTTTATAACAAAGATGGCATACTGGTTCATAAATACGGTCCGCATATTTTTCATACCAACAGTAAAGAAGTTTTTGAGTACCTCGGAAATTTTACACAATGGAGGCCGTATGAACATCGCGTTCTCGCCAGTGTTGACGGTATGCTGGTTCCTATTCCTATAAACCTCAATACGATAAATAAGTTGTATGGATTAAATTTATCCAGCAGCGAAGTGGATGCTTTTCTGGAATCAAAAGCCGAAAAAAAACAACGCATCGTCACTTCTGAAGATGTTGTTGTAAATAAAGTGGGGCGTGAGTTGTATGAGAAATTTTTTAAGGGATATACCAGGAAACAGTGGAACCTGGATCCCTCGGAATTAGACGCTTCTGTAACCTCACGGATCCCGACGCGCAATAACCGCGATGACCGTTATTTTACAGATTCTTACCAGGCCATTCCTTTGTATGGATATACAAGAATGTTTGAAAAAATGCTCAACCATCCAAATATAAAAGTGCTGCTCAATACGGATTACAAAGAAATCGAAAGTTCTATTTCTTTTAATAAAATGATCTATACCGGACCGGTCGATTATTTCTATGACAACTGTTATGGTAAACTTCCATACCGCTCCCTGGAATTTAAATTTGAAACAATTGAACAGGAAATTTATCAATCAACAGGTACTGTCAATTACCCCAACGAACACCCATACACCAGAATTACAGAATTCAAATATTTAACAGGACAAAAACATTCTAAAACCTCCATCGTATATGAATACCCAAAAGACGAAGGCGACCCTTATTATCCTGTACCCCGCCCCGAAAACGGGGAACTGTACAGAAAGTACCAACTTCTGGCATCGGGTGAAAAAAATGTCTACTTTGCTGGAAGGCTGGCCACTTACAAGTATTACAACATGGATCAGGTAGTAGCACAGGCGCTCACATTATTCAAGAAGATTTTAACCAACGGGCAAAAAGAAATTTTTGCTAAGGATTTTTCGGAAAAAGAATATCATATCAATGGACACAAGATACCAATCATACAATCCTGAAATCTGGGGCGGACTAGAATGTACGATTAACCGCATCGGTGATACTTTTCGCGACCAACTGGAATATTCCGGGTATTATAAAAGGAAAGATGACATTGATAAAATAGCTCAATTGGGAATTCGAGCATTACGCTATCCGGTATTATGGGAAGCGCATCAACATGTTTCTGAAGAAGAAGAAATTGACTGGACCCGAACGGAACGGGAACTCAATAAAATCAAATCTCATGGAATAACTCCAATTGCCGGATTAATTCATCATGGAAGCGGCCCGAAATTTACCTGCTTAAGCGATCCAAATTTCCCAAATGCATTAGCAAAATATGCAGCAAAAGTAGCCAGGAAATTTCCCTGGCTGGAATATTACACCCCAATTAATGAACCTTTGACTACTGCTCGTTTTAGTGGATTATACGGGTTTTGGTATCCACATCAGCAAGACGAATTTAGCTTCATTACTATGCTGCTGCACGAGCTGAAAGCAACAGTTCTTGCAATGCGGGAAATAAGAAAAATTAATCCGGATGCAAGGTTGGTTCAAACTGAAGATTTGACCAAAACACATAGCACTTCTTTATTAGAATACCAGGCACAATTTGAAAATAAAAGACGTTGGATTTCTTATGATATTCTTTGTGGAAAATTAACTGATAAGAAATTTTTTTGGCATTATCTTATTGGAGAAGTTGGAATCAAAGAAGAGCAATTACAATTTTTTATAGACAACCCATGTCCACCTGACATTGCTGGATTTAACTATTATGTTACTTCCGAAAGATACCTGGATGAAAGAACTGAATTATTTCCTGGCGAAACTTATGGAGGAAATAATGATCATTCTTATGCAGATATAGCAGCAGTAAGAGCAGTAAAACCTGCAGGATTAAAAGCGCTGCTGCTGGAAGCATGGGAACGCTTTCAAATTCCGATCGCCCTGACGGAAGTACACATGCATTGCACACGAGAGGAGCAATTACGCTGGTTTAAAGAAGCGTGGGATTCGTGTATTGAACTGAAAAAAGAAGGCGTCCATATAAAAGCAATTACTGCATGGTCATTATTAGGAGCCTTCGATTGGAATAGTTTATTAACCCGTGAAGATAGAATCTATGAAAGCGGTGTTTTTGATGTGAGCTCCAACAGATTTCGTCCTACAGCTATTGCCAAACTCCTTCAATCTCTTTCTAAAACAGGTTCATACAACCATCCGGTAATCAAGGAAAAAGGCTGGTGGCATAAAAGTTATCCCGGCAACGAAACGCCTTTTTCTAATTCAAAAGTATCGCCGCTTTTAATATTGGGCAGCGCCGGCACCTTGGGCACTGCATTTGTAAACATCTGCGAAATGCGTGCTATTCCTTACCGTTCATTTTCGCATAAACAGCTCAATATTACCAATACAGAAGAAATACAAAAAGCTATTGATGAATATAAACCGTGGGCGATCATAAATGCGAGTGGTTATGTAAGGGTGGATGATGCAGAATCAGAGCAAAGCAAATGCTTCCAGCTAAACGCTGAAGCTCCCGGTAATCTGGCATCCATTTGTAACAGTCATGGAATACAGTTGATGACCTTTTCCTCTGATCTTGTTTTTGATGGCGAGAAGCAAAGCCCTTATTTTGAAATAGATTCGGTAAAGCCATTGAATATTTATGGAAAAAGCAAAGCCGATGGTGAAAGATTGGTTCTTGAACGTTATTCATCCGCTTTAATCATCAGAACAAGCGCTTTTTTTGGCCCCTGGGACAAATACAATTTTGCCTTCTATATTTTGAATTCATTAAAAGAAAATCAACCCTGCGCTGCTGTAAAAGATGTAATCATCTCACCGACTTATGTACCCGATCTCGTGAATAAATCATTAGACCTTTTAATTGATGAGGAGCAGGGAA
>JBQCFO010000347.1:0-2842 GCA_051959055.1 Ginsengibacter sp.
GGTAAAAGTAAGTCACAGCATGAGGAATGTTTTAAATAAGCATCTCTTCAAATTCAGTATTGACAAGACTTTTACTGAGGTAATTCGAAATTGCAGGCTCGTAAAAAGGCCTGGTGATCCCGGCACGTGGATCAGCGATGAGATTGAAGAAGCATATAATAATTTATTTGAAAAAGGCTATGCCCACAGCGCAGAAGCATGGCAAAATAATGAACTGGTTGGCGGCCTTTATGGAGTATTGATCGGGAAAGTCTTTTTTGGTGAAAGCATGTTTGCCAATAAAAGTAATGCGAGCAAATTTGCGTTTATAAACTGGGTGGAAGTATTGAAAAGAAATGGAATTGAAATAATAGATTGCCAGGTTTATACAACACATCTGGAAAGCCTTGGTGCAGAATTTATTTCAAGAAAGGAATTTTTGCGTTTGTTGAAGAAACTGTTATGAAGGTAGCAGATGTTGGTTATCATGTATCAGGCTTTTATATTCATTCACTGTGACAATGAGCAGTAAACAAACAAATAATTCAAATCTTTGTTTTCTTCATCAGCACATTAGCTCATTCACTTTATAAGGATGTCTTTCCGCATGCTGGAAAACCATGCCGCGGATATAATCATTTTCTGTGTACGGAGTCAGGTAATTTTTTAAGTCATCAATCTGGTACACATTCATTTCAGAAGGTAGGTATCCCATGCCATAAAACTTTCCTTTTTCTATTAAAATACAACTTTGCTGATCTTCCTCTAAACCATCATCTACCAGCGCAAAAGTCGGTAACTGAACTTCCAGATAATCCATACATTTTTTCACTCTCCTATTATATTCAAGTGCAGATTCTTTTTGCTCACAAGCTCCTTTGCATTTATTTTCTGCAAAAGAATGGCACGCAATAGTTGAAGATTGAAGAAAACAAAGTTTAGGACAAAGATGATATTCATCCACCAGTTTGTGAAGTAAATTATAACCCTCGGCAAGTAAATTAAATGTATATAAAGCCTTAATATTCTTTTTCTTTTTTTCGATGCATAATCTTAAATACCCTTTGCTGTCTTCAAAGGAATACATTGCATAAATCTGCTCAAACCTTTTCTGGCTGCGATTTTGCTCGGGCCATAGTTTTTTTATCTCAATACTTTCTAAAATAAATGCCATTAACTCTGTAGCGGTCTCCTGGTACGTAACGTGATAAATTTTCTTTAAAAATTCCTGCTTTTGTTTATTGGTTTTATTGTTGGAAAAATGGCTGTTTACTCTTTTGCACAGACTCTTTGCTTTGCCTACGTAAATTACTTTTCCTTTTTTATCATGAAAATAATATACACCCGGATGCGGTGGTAATTTTTTTATTTCATCGGCTGGAATATTGGGTGGAAGAAATTGTTCCTTGCTGCCGGCTTTCAACATCGTTTGTACGTCACCGTTAGTATCGCATTTTAATAAATGATGAAACAGTTTTACAGTGGCCCGGGCATCGCCTTTTGCACGGTGTCTTTCTTCTATTTCAATGCCAAGATGATTGCAAATTTTTTGCAGGCCGTAACCTCTTAATCCGGGAATTATTTTTCGTCCCAGGCGAATAGTGCATAATTTTTTACAATTCAGTTGATACCCACATTTGGACAAATGGTAATTGATAAATGAATAATCAAAATTTACATTGTGAGCTACAAAAATTTTATCATGCAATAATTCATAAAGCTCAGAAGCAATACTTTCAAAACCTCTTTCATATTCTACCATTTCATTGGTAATGCCGGTGAGCGATTCGATATAACGTGGAATGGTATAATAAGGATTGAGTATCGTATGAAACTCACTATTCACGTTGGTTCCATCAGTTATAAAGACAGCGATTTCCGTAATCCCGTTGCTTGCAGCATAGCCGCCTGTAGTTTCAATATCAACAATTGCGTATAACAAAACGTCGTTAATAATAGTTTTTGCTAATTGAATTAGCAAGATACTAAACCATGTTTGTATTACATTTGCAGGCTACAAATTTTTTTAGAATTAATATGGAATTGAGTAAAAATTATATTCCCGCCAAGGTGGAAGAAAAGTGGTACAAACACTGGATGGCTCAAAATTATTTTAAAAGCGAACCTGATGACAGATTGCCTTTTACGATTGTAATACCCCCGCCAAACGTAACAGGCGTATTGCACATGGGCCATACGCTAAATGAAACCGTACAGGACATCCTGATCAGAAAAGCGCGTATGAGCGGTTTTAATGCCTGTTGGGTTCCAGGCAGCGATCACGCTTCCATTGCTACAGAAGCGAAAGTGGTAGATATGCTGAAAAGAGAAAAGGGAATTGATAAAAACAATTTATCCAGAGAAGAGTTCTTAAAATACGCTTTTGAATGGAAAGAAAAATATGGAAATATTATTTATAACCAGATTGAAAGATTGGGCTGCAGTGTTGATTGGGACAGGGTTTCGTTTACCATAGACGATCATTATTATAAAGCGGTGATCAAAGTATTTGTGGATTTATATAAAAAAGGATTGATTTACCGTGGAGCAAGAATGATCAACTGGGATCCTGCTGCAAAGACTGCCTTAAGCGATGAAGAAGTGGAGTATAAAGACGTAACCGGCAAGTTGTATTATGTGAAGTATAAGATAGCCGACCATCGACAACCAACGACCGACAACAGACAACCGGCAACCGATGACTTTATTGTAATTGCTACCCAAAGGCCCGAAACAATAATGGGGGATGTAGCAGTTTGTGCAAATCCAAATGATGAACGTTATCAAAAGTTAAAAGGAAGAAAAGTAATTGTTCCTTTGATTAATAAAGAAGTGCCGGTGATTTTTGATGATTATGTAGACA
>JBQCFO010000348.1:0-4839 GCA_051959055.1 Ginsengibacter sp.
CCATCGCCTTCAGCATGTATCTGGATACGTGCATCGCGTGCTGCTTTACCTTCCAATCCTGTACCTACAACGGGAGCTTCAGGAATGATCAATGGTACCGCCTGACGTTGCATGTTGGATCCCATCAAAGCACGGTTGGCATCATCATGTTCCAAAAATGGAATGAGCGAAGCGCTTAAACCCACAATCTGGTTGGGCGCCACATCCATATATTCCACTTCACTCTTATCCAGTATGGGAAAATCACCGGTTTCACGACTTACAATACGATCTTCTATGAAATTCCCTTTATCGTCGATCACAGCATTACTCTGTGCGATCTTAGCAGAATCTTCTTCTTCAGCGCTAAGGAACTTCATGCTTTTCATATCCACTTTACTGTTTTCCACGCGGTGATAGGGTGTTTCTATAAAGCCCATATCATTGATCTGCGCATGTACGCAAAGGGTGGAAATCAAACCGATGTTGGGTCCTTCCGGCGTTTCGATGGTACACAAACGGCCATAGTGGCTATAGTGTACGTCACGCACTTCAAATCCTGCTCTTTCACGGCTTAAACCTCCGGGGCCTAATGCGGAAATACGGCGTTTGTGCGTAATTTCAGAAAGCGGGTTGGTCTGATCCAGGAACTGAGACAGCTGAGATGTTCCGAAGAAGGAATTAATTACAGAAGATAATGTTCTGGCATTAATCAAATCAACTGGTGTAAATACCTCATTATCACGCACGTTCATTCTTTCACGGATCGTTCTGGCCATACGGGCAAGACCTACACCGAACTGAGCGTATAACTGCTCACCCACTGTACGTACTCTACGATTGCTCAGGTGATCGATATCATCAATTTCCGCTTTACCATTGGTTAAACGAACGAGATATTTAATGATCTCGATAATATCTTCTTTGGTTAAAACCTTATTTTCAAGTTTTTGATTTACGCCCAGTTTACGGTTGATCTTGTAGCGGCCAACTTCACCGAGATCGTATCTTTTATCGCTGAAAAATAATTTATCAATAATGCCGCGTGCAGTTTCATTATCGGGAGCATCCGCACCGCGTAACTGGCGGTATATGTGCTGAACGGCTTCCAGTTCACTATTGGAAGTATCTTTATTTAAGGTATTGTAAATGATGTTGTAATCGCCACCTACATCTTCTCTCTGAATAAACACACTCTTAATGTCGAGATCTGCAATGGTATCAATTGCTTCTTCATCAAGAACGGTATCGCGCTCCATCACAATTTCATTACGTTCGATGGAAACCACTTCACCGGTATCCTCATCCACAAAATCTTCCACCCAGGTTCTTAAAACACGGGCGGCTAATTTTTTACCAATGAAATTTTGCAATGATTTTTTATCGGTGGTTACTTCTTCAGCCATTCCGAAAAGTTCCAGAATGTCTTTATCGGTTTCAAAACCGATGGAACGAAGTAAGGTAGTAACAGGGAATTTCTTTTTACGATCAATGTACGCAAACATTACGTTATTGATGTCAGTAGCAAATTCCATCCAGGCGCCCTTGAAAGGAATTACTCTTGCGGAGTAAATTTTTGTTCCATTAGGATGCACCGATTGCCCAAAGAATACACCGGGCGAACGGTGAAGCTGGGATACGACCACACGCTCCGCACCATTAACCACAAAAGTACCACGAGGCGTCATGTAAGGAATGTTTCCTAAGAACACATCCTGAACGATCGTTTGAAAATCTACGTGTTCTTCATCATTACAACTCAGCCTTAATTTCGCTTTCAGCGGAACGGCATAGGTTAAACCGCGTTCCATACACTCTTCAAGAGAGTACCTGGGCGGATCAATGAAATAATCGAGAAATTCCAGTACGAAAATGTTTCGCGTATCCGTAATGGGAAAATTTTCCTTGAACACACGAAACAGACCTTCGTTGTTGCGCTTGTCTGGAGTGGTTTCTAATTGGAAAAATTCGCGGAAAGATTGTAACTGAATGTCTAATAGATCAGGAGTTTCAGCGAGGTGTTTGGTTTTACCGAAGCTGATCCTGTTTTGAACTTTAGTTGATGACATATCTGTATTTACCGGTTTCTTTTAAAAAGCTTTGGAAAAATCAACTGCTTCTTATAATGAGAAAAAGATTACGAATAATGGCCATTTTTCGCAACCTGTACCTGCTGATTTATTTCCAAAATAAAGGATGGCAAAATGAAGGAAAAACAAGCCAAAAACAAAAACAAATTTTGTACCATTATTTTTTATGCCGCAGAAGCTGGATTTTAACAATTCGGCTTGTTAATTTTCAGTAAAACAGGCATAGAAGGCTCTTAAAATTTAATATTTTTTGTTAAAAATCACCTTGAATTATAAAAACACATTTTAAGCCATACTTAATTTCCTGCCTTTCGGGAATGAAGTAATTTTCTTCTTTCATTTAAAAGCCCATTTTTATCTTCCCTATATGAAATTAAAAAGAGCATTTCACTCCCTTAAAAGGAATTTTCATCCTAAAATAATAAGAACAAAATTTTTACATTATGCCCTCCGGGGTAATAATGTACATTGTCCTTGTTGTTCCAACTCTTATATCTTGTTTCTGCCTGCTGGCCTGAAAAAAAGACCGAATGCTTTATGTATGAATTGCGGGTCTCTTGAAAGACACCGCGCATTGTGGATCTTTCTTAAAGAACAGGGCGAACTTTTTAACAGCCAGTTAAAACTTTTGCATGTAGCGCCTGAAAAAGTATACTATAAAAAATTTTCATCAAATAAAAATATCAGCTACTATCCAATTGATCTGCATCCGGATAATTATACTTATGGAAGAAAAACAATTGAAATGGATGTAACCCGTTTAAATTTTCCGGATGAATTTTTTGATGCTATTATTTGCAATCATGTACTGGAACATGTAGTGGAAGATACCAAAGCGATGAAAGAAATGTACCGTGTTTTAAAACCGGGACGCTGGGCAATTTTAAATGTTCCAATTGATTTGAACCGGGAGAAAACCTTTGAAGATGCATCCATTACTGACCCGCAAAAAAGAATGGAATTGTTTCATCAATCCGATCATGTAAGAATTTATGGTAAAGATTATACAAGCAGGTTAACTTGTGCAGGCTTTCAGGTAGAAACCATTGAATTTGGAAGCAAATTCTCGGTAGAAGAGCAATTTAAATATGGCATTAAAGCATCTGAACTGATATTTCTATGTAAAAAATAGAGTAAGTAACTCAAGGGCTTTGTTTTACATTTTTATTAGGAAAAAAAATTGTAATTTCGCCCCCTTCAAAAAAATCATGCCGTAACATGACACTAGCCCGGTGAAGTAAGGGCGAACTGGAATGTGGCTATTGGTAAACACACAATCGCACATGAAATTAAGTCAATTTAAATTCGATCTCCCGCTTAACCTTATTGCCCAGCATCCTACCAAACGTCGTGAAGACAGCCGTATGATGGTTGTTCACCGCGACACCGGCAATATTGAAAACAAATACTTCCGAGACATTTTGGACTATTTTGATGACAAAGACGTATTTGTAGTAAATAACACCAAAGTTTTCCCGGCCCGGATGTATGGCAGTAAGGAAAAAACAGGAGCCAAAATAGAAGTATTTCTCCTGCGCGAACTCAATAAAACAAATCGTTTATGGGATGTAATTGTTGATCCGGCGCGTAAGATCCGCGTGGGAAATAAACTTTATTTTGGTGAAAATGATGAACTTGTTGCCGAAGTAATTGACAATACCACAAGCCGCGGCCGCACCATTCGTTTTTTATGGGATGAAGATGAGGAAAGTTTTAAAAAGATGCTCGACTTTTTGGGCGAAACTCCTTTGCCTAAATACATCAAACGCAAACCCGATGAAGAAGATAAGGAGCGTTTTCAAACCGTGTACGCCAAGCATGAAGGTGCAGTGGCTGCGCCTACAGCAGGTTTGCATTTCAGCAAAGAGCTGATCAAACGTTGTGAAATTAAAGGGATCCGTTTTGCGGAAGTAACCTTGCATACCGGTCTTGGCACTTTCAGACCAATAGAAGTGGAAGATTTGAGCAAGCATAAAATGGATGCTGAATATTATAAAATAGATGAAGAAGCCTGTAAAATTGTAAACAAAGCCCGGGAAACCGGCCACCGCGTTTGTTCTATCGGTACCACAACCATGCGCGCAATGGAAACCAGTTTTACCGCTCAAAGAGCATTAAAACCAAGTGAAGGCTGGACAAATATTTTTATACATCCGCCTTATACTTTTAATGTCGCCGACAGCCTTGTTACCAATTTGCATCTGCCTAAAACCAGTTTGCTCATTATGACCTGCGCATTTGCCGGCTACGACCTGGCAATGGAAGCTTATAAAAAAGCCATTAAAGACAAATACCGGTTCTTTAGCTATGGCGATGCTATGATTATTATTTAATCAAATAAATTTCAACGAATTGAAAAAGTCCTGTTTTGCAGGACTTTTTTAATTCTATTAAGCATGACTTTATGTAAAGCATGACTATTTCTGATATTAAGGTTAAATGCCGGGAAACTACTTGTTAGAAAAAAACTCTTTTAGAAATCAATTGAATTTATATTAGGCTGATATACGAAAAACTTCGCTAATCGTTAACAAACCTTTGTTAGTTTTTGAGTCAAATAAATTAGAGATTTGAATTTACATGATATAAATTTTTTGATTTGTTAAAGCACACGATCAATTCAATTAAATAAAATTATATGAAAACTCGTTTTAAAATTTTATCAATGGTTGTTTTGCTGAGTTTCATTTCCATTTTTTCCACTACAAAAATTATAGCCCAAACAGAACAAGGCCAGGATCATACAAATGATAGTCAGTCTACTATTAAT
>JBQCFO010000349.1:0-3709 GCA_051959055.1 Ginsengibacter sp.
TTTGGAAACTTCCTTCATTGATAACTTCGCTTAAAGCGGTTTCCGAAAATTTTATTTTGTAAATAATTTCGTTGATACAACTCATCCTCCATCTCCTGCTCCTGCAAGTTGCTACCTTCTTTTTTTATATTTTAGTAAACAAAGAAATATCCCTGATTTCTATTTTCAACCAGGATTAGTATTTTCAATTTTCAAAATGATATAATAAAATATGAAAAACTATAAAAAACGTTTGTTGCCTGAACAATGCGAAAAAGTTATTATTACATTAAAGGCACGTTTTGAAAGAAACCAAAACCGCCATAAGAATATCAATTGGCCGGAAGTACAATCTAATCTAAGCGCGCCGGATTCTTATGATAAGCTATGGTCGCTTCACGAGATGGAAAGAACCGGGGGCGAGCCCGATGTAGTAGGCTATGATAAAAAGACGGGCGAATATATTTTTTATGACTGCTCTCCGCAAAGCCCCGAAGGCCGTAGAAACCTCTGTTACGACCTGGAAGCGCTACAGGCCAGGAAAGAAAATAAGCCACTGGATAATGCAATTGATATGTCTGCTGCAATCGGTATTCAGATATTGTCGGAAGAAGAATACCGTGAGTTGCAGAAACTCGGAGATTTTGATACAAAAACATCGAGTTGGGTAAAAACGCCTGCTGATATAAGAAAGCTTGGCGGCGCGCTCTTTTGCGACCGCCGTTACGACAAGGTATTTTTGTATCATAACGGCGCTTCCTCTTATTATGCTGCCAGAGGCTTCCGCGGTTCGTTGAAAGTCTCACACTACATTTCTTAAAAAGATAAAAAAAACGAAATTTTTTTTCGAAGGTGTGATTTTTTCTTTAGGTGATACACTAATAATGTATCAGAAATAGAAATTGTAAGGCAGAGAAAAAATACCATTCAAATATTAAAAAAATAATCTTCCCTGAAATAATTGGCAGTATGGTTTGTATAGCCGCTGCTGTATATATCTGCATGAGCTTTTCTAAATTAGATACCGTTTTTTTAAAAGGAGTTGGCGTATTGTCCGTCATGCTGCTGCTCGTTGTTTCCACGATTAGTTTTTTAAGCGTCAAATTATTAAACATGTGTCGGGATATTAGCCGCCCTTATGCAGAAACACTTAAAAAGTTTGCAAAGGCGAAATTAATATTTTACAAATTGCAAAAAATAAACTTTACCTGTGCTATTTGCTTTTGGTAACGGTAATTATTCTGGTATTCAGATTTTTTGGCGGCGAAGATCTTTCGGGCAACAAATATTTTTGGATATTTTCATTTACAATCGGATATATATTTTTAATGTTTTTCTCTAGCTATGTATCCTGATTTTACAAAAAAAGTTTAAATCAGACCGAAGAGTTATTGCAGGAGTTGTCCGACGTTTAATGAGGATAGATTCATGCATTCCGGCATGAGTCTCTTCAGTAAAGCAACAAAAAACCTCTTTTTCTTTTTATCTTCATCTTCTATTTTTGAAACTATTCAGAAAAACAAATGCTTTGGAAAACGGGTTCTTTAAAAATGAAGAGTCTTTATTCAAATCGGGTAACAAAATCTTGTTATCCATCAAATAAATAATCATGACGAACACAATCAATAAATTGAAATTTAAAGGCAGCGCTACTGTTATAAATGCACCGGCAATGATTGCAGAAGCCTTTATTCATAAGGGATTCAAAACAGCCCTGGATAAAAAAATAAAGAATTCTAATACCCTGGTTTTTATAAATAACCGAAAAGAATTTTTGTATTTTTTAAATAATGATCTCAAATATATTGAGCCGGACAGTGTTCTTTGGTTCGCATATCCCAAGGGTACCTCTAAGATCAAAACAGATATAAACAGGGATTCGCTTCGTGCACTGGGCGAAGAATTTGGAATTACAACAGTAACTGCTGTTTCAATTGATGAAACCTGGAGCGCCCTGCGTTTCAGGCCCGTTGACAAGGTTGGGAAATAATATCGGAAATGAATTTTTTTTTATGATTATCAATTTTGAAGAATTGAACTGCCTTTAAAATACTCCTAATTTTAATCCTTTCATGAAAGCCTTTTATTACCTGAAATATTTTTATTTTATTGCGAGAAACTGGAGTATAAGACTTGCTGCTTTCACTGTTTATCATGAAATAAAAGGAGAAAAAAAATATCATTTGGATACCATCAAGATTGATAATCTTCAGCATCAAAAAATAAAAAGCGGCAATCTGAAACACGCTTCTATCTACCAGGGAACTAATTATTTTGTTATTGAAAAAGCATTTGAATTTCTGAGAAATGAAAATGCAAATGATCACCTTGTTGATTTTGGTTGCGGTAAAGGAAGGGTATTGATTGTAGCAGCTTTTTATGGTTTTAAAAAAATCACGGGAATTGATTTTGGGCATGCGTTATGTAGAGAAGCGGAATCAAACATTGAAAAAATAAAACGGTTATTTCCTCAAACAAATTTTGAAATAATTTGTGATGATGCTGTAAATTATTCCATAAAAAACTATGATTCTGTTTTCTTTTTCTTCAATCCTTTTGATGAAGTGGTGATGCTGCAGATTGTAAAAAATATTCTTTCTTCTCTTAAGAAAAATGAAAGAAAAATTTATGTTGTTTATGTAAATCCTCTGCACAAAGAAATTTTTCTGAGTGCTGGTTTTGAAGAAGAATATTATTTTAGGAAAATGGAATATTTGGAATTTGTTGTTTTATCAAAGTAGAAAGACAAAAGTTGCAAATAGAAACTGGCGACCTAAACCAGGAAGGTTTTTATAAGAGGCAATTTAAATTAAAGTTCTGCAATAAACCTTCCTGGTTTAAATAAAAACCAGGACAGTAAACAAACAAATATTCCCAATTCTTATTTTAACCCGCATCTTTCAAAACTTCAATAATCGTTGGAAAAGTATTAGAATAATAGTTTTCTAAATCTTCTTTCTTTACCCAAATAATTTCTGTGATATCTTCTTCAGTTTGCGGTATTAATTTTTCATTTCCGGTTGCTTTCATTACGTACCAATGAGATTCTTTTAGGTTATGCTTTCCAAACTGTACATAAGTGTGATAAGTAATTGCGAGCGGTTTTATAATCTTTAATTTTCTCAAGCCAGTTTCTTCCTCAACTTCTCTTTTGGCGCATTGTTCCAAGGTTTCTCCCTCGTCTAATTTTCCTTTTGGTAAATCCCATTTTCCACGCCGGAACATTAATAATATTTCATCCTTCTGATTTTTTACAACGCCGCCTCCGGCCTTAATTAAATGAAAATGTTTAAAAAAATTTGTTTTTAATTTATCAAAATCATTACCCAGGATAATTCCCGCATGAAACTGCGTTTTATTGATTTCATGCAACAGGGAATTGATGGCTGCGGTCGAAAGTTCATCAATAAAAACCGTATCAGGATGATGGCGGTATTCTTCGATTTCGGGTGTGATTTCATTGCACAAAAAAACCGGTTTATCATCGAAGTAAATTGTAATGTAGCTCATACGTGTTTATTATCTTCGCAGCATGACTGATAAAAAAGCGATTGCTGAAAAGCTGTTACAAATTAATGCAATAAAATTAAATATTGAGCAGCCGTTTACCTGGGCCAGCGGCTGGAAAAGCCCGATATATTGTGATAACCGGAAAATTCTTTCGTTTCCTTTTATCCGCGATTTTATTAAATCAGAAATGTGCAATGTTATTTTCCAAACGTTCGAGAAG
>JBQCFO010000350.1:0-6369 GCA_051959055.1 Ginsengibacter sp.
ATTCTGCCACATCTTCTTTCATATCTTCCGGAATCGGCACTTCCTGAAAAGTCATTCCTTGTGTTGCATCATCCCAAACAATCGCTTTCATCGTGATCAAATCTACCACGCCTTTGAAAGTTTCTTCAGCGCCAATGGGTAATTGCAAAGGAACTGCTTTAGCACCAAGCATTTCTTTCACCTGTTTTACCACGTTCAGAAAATCAGCCCCTGAACGATCCATTTTATTTACAAAACCGATGCGTGGTACTTTATATTTATTTGCCTGGCGCCAAACGGTTTCGCTCTGAGGCTCTACCCCACTTACGGCACAAAACAACGATAATAAACCGTCTAATACACGAAGAGAACGTTCTACTTCCACGGTAAAATCCACGTGGCCCGGAGTCTCAATAATGTTAAACTTATATTGGTGAGTCTGCGGTGTTTTTTTACCCTGATCAAGCGGAAAATTCCAGAAGCAGGTAGTAGCTGCGGAAGTAATTGTAATACCGCGTTCCTGCTCCTGCGCCATCCAGTCCATAGTTGCAGCACCATCGTGCACTTCACCTATTTTATGGTTTACGCCTGTATAATACAGAATTCGCTCTGTAGTAGTGGTTTTGCCTGCATCAATGTGAGCAGCAATACCAAAATTTCTTTGAAATCTTAAATCGGCCATTTGGCTTGTTTTTGTTTTTGTTATTTAATTATTTATCTCCTTATCTAATCAAAAATTGCATTCACGTTACAATCCATATTCCCCGATTTCTGTAAATTAAATTTAGAGGGCGCAAAGGTACGAAGATTCTGCAAAAAAATAAGCGCTTTTAAAGACGGATTTATCAAAGATGAAAGGCTTTTAACAAAAAAGAATGTAAATGCGGAGCTTACAACAAACGAACAAATAACAATTAAAAGGAATTCAACGATTTCTAAGGAAAGGATTGATATTATTTTCTATCAGATGCTGAAGTTTTAATGACGCTTTTAGCGAATCGCAGCTTTTAATATTCTTACTTTTACACTTTAAGAAAAACAATTGAACGAAACCGGAACGCATAAAAAAGGGCTATTTAGAAAATACAGGATCGCCACCAGCGTATTTTTCTTTATTGCCGGGTTAACTTTTTCCACATGGGCAAGCCGCATACCAGACATCCAGGCAAAATTGTATTTATCTGATGCCGGTTTAGGTGGTGTATTATTTGCGCTTCCAGCAGGCTTAATGACCAGTCTTCCTGTTTCCGGATGGCTGGTATCACGTTTTGGAAGCAGGCCAATGGTAATTATAGGCTCTGTTTTTTATCCTGCTATCCTGCTACTGCTTGCATCATCAACATCGGTTTTACAATTAGTTCTTTCATTGTTTTCTTTCGGAATAATGGGAAACCTTATCAATATTGCTATGAATACTCAAGCCGTTGGCGTTGAAACACTGTACGGAAGATCTGTCATGGCTTCATTTCATGGCTTGTGGAGCCTTGCCGGTTTTACAGGCGCCGTTACCGGAACTTTTTTTGTGTCGAGAGGTTTGTCGCCCATGATTCATTTTTCAATTGTTGCTGCCGCGGCCATTATTCTCGTACTGGTATCATACAAATTCACTTTGCCACACGATATCGGCCACCGGCAGCGGCAGAAAGTTTTTGTGAAGCCCGACAAAAAGATTTTGCTATTGGGAATGATTGCTTTTTGTTGTTTGGTAAATGAAGGAGCGATGTCAGATTGGAGTGGTGTTTATTTTAAAAATATTGTCAAAGCGCCAGCTTCAATAATCACGCTTGGCTATGTCGCTTTCACGAGCACGATGGCTTTAGGCCGGTTTGTCGGCGACTCGCTTGTCACAAAATTTGGTGCAAAACGGATGTTACAAATAAGCGGAAGTATTATTACAACCGGTTTATTAGTCGCTGTAATATTCCCTTATTTAATCACCGCAACCACAGGCTTCTTCCTTGTCGGTTTTGGTGTTTCTTCTGTTGTACCGATCGTATATGGACTTGCAGGCAAATCCACCACCATGAGCGCCGGCGCGGCTTTGGCAGCCGTTTCAACCATTGGTTTCCTTGGTTTTTTAATAGGGCCTCCGTTAATCGGCTTCATTGCACAGGCGATTAGTTTGCGCTGGTCATTTACGCTGATTGCCATTCTTGGATTTGGAACTGCATTGCTGGCAGGGAAATTGAGATTGAAGGATTGAAGGAGAATAGGTTTCACGAATTTGTGAAGAGAAAATAACTTCTCCTTCTTAGGAGACCCACTGTTTTAGAAATTCAAAATAATCTCTATTATCTGTTCTTCCAAAACTGTAGTTAAGGATTAAATACAATTTTCTGGTTTCTCCGTTCTTGCTAAATAGCAATGTAAGTGGAACCGCGTAGCCCGAATTGCCTTGTTTCAGCAGCATTAAATGCATTGTCAAATCCAAGACAAAGTTGCTCAGTTTCTTGTTTATAAATGTCAAGTGAAATTTCTTCTTTTGCTTTCTTTTCTTATCATAAGACTCATCATCCCTTCATATCGATGTAGAGGTTTTCCTAAAGATATATGGCAATGAACCAATCAAGCCAACTTCTGTTCAAAATATCTTCCTCAAATGCCGATAACCGGTGTTTGAGCTATTATAAAAAGTTACGAAATTTCAACTATAAATATCAATGCTGTAAATTACATGAGTTCCATACAATAATATCAAAAAGGACCGTCTGTCGTTTTATGTCATCCTTTCGGGATTTTTATTCTGCAATTATTTAGTTTCTATAATAATTCCAGCCTTTCAGAAAATCCCGGACTCTTCTGTAACAATTTCAGCCTTAGGCCTACGAACAAATCGGAAATGATAGAGTTAATGTAGACTTTATTCAAAAATAATTTGAAAGCTCCGAAGAGTGACATATTATATTATACATCAAAAATCAATTTATTCCTACACCCTATTCTCCTTTATCTCATCCACGATTCCCGGATCCAGCAATGTTGTCGTATCTCCCAGATTTTCCATTTCTCCTTCTGCTATTTTCCTGAGAATGCGCCTCATTATTTTTCCACTTCTTGTTTTTGGAAGTCCATTTACAAACTGAATTTTGTCAGGCTTTGCAATTGGCCCGATGATTCTGGATACAGTTTCCAGAATATCTTGTTTCGCAAGTTCTTCATCCTGGGGCTTTTTCTCATTGATGACAAAAGCATAAATTCCCTGGCCTTTTATCGAATGTGGAAAACCAACTACGGCGCTTTCTACCACATTCGTATGCATGTTGATGGCATTCTCCACTTCGGCAGTGCCGATGCGATGACCGCTGACATTCAGCACATCGTCCACGCGGCCGGTTATTCTGTAAGTTCCTTCTTCATCTTTTAGGGCACCATCGCCTGTAAAGTATAATCCTTCATAAGTGGCAAAATAATTTTTGCGGCAGCGCTCGTGGTCGCCATAAGTCGTTCTTAACATTCCCGGCCAGGGCGCTTTCATGCAGAGATTTCCTTTCAACAAACCATTTTCATCTCGTTCATGTGCTTCCTGCCCGTGTTCGTCTATCAAAACCGGCTGTACTCCCGGCAATGGCAAGGTAGCCCAGCTGGGTTTGGCCGGAGTAACGCCGGCTAAATTAGAAATCATTATTCCGCCTGTTTCTGTTTGCCACCACGTATCTACAATCGGGCAACGGCCCTTGCCTATATACTCATCATACCAATGCCATGCTTCTTCATTGATTGGTTCGCCAACGCTTCCTAAGGCCTTTAAAGAACCTAAATCTTTTCCCTGCAATGGTTCCAGACCATGTGCCATCAGGCTGCGAATGGCTGTAGGTGCGGTGTACAAAATATTTACTTTGTATTTATCCACGATGTCCCAAAATCTTCCGGCATCAGGCCAGGTAGGAATTCCTTCAAACATCACACTGGTAGCACCTGCTGCCAGCGGACCATACACAATGTAACTGTGGCCTGTAATCCAGCCTACATCTGCCGTACAGAAATAAACGTCATCAGGTTTATATTGAAATGTGTTGACAAAAGTGTAAGTCGTCCAAATCATATATCCGGCTGTAGTATGCACTACACCTTTTGGCTTGCCGGTAGATCCGGAAGTGTATAAAATAAAAAGCGGATCTTCGGCATCCATTTCTACTGCGGGAAAACTGACCTGGTTATTTTTTTCAATTTGAAACAAGGCGTGATCCATTTCATCTTCCCACCAGATATCCCGCCCTTTTATCATCGAAACCGGACGGCGGGTGCGCGTATAAACAATTACTTTTTTGACCATCTTGTTTCCAATCAAAGCATCGTCGACAATACTTTTCAGCGGAATATCTTTTCCACCACGAAACGCGCCATCGCACGTGATGATAAATTCTGCTTTTGAATCTTCGAGACGATCAGCAATACTTTGCGAAGAAAATCCACCAAAAATTACATTGTGAATAGCTCCAATTCTTGCGCAACCGAGTACCGCATAGGCGAGTTCAGGAACCATTCCCATATAAATACAAACGCGATCGCCTTTTTTCACGCCATTATTAACGAGCATTTGAGCTACCTGGCAAACTCTTTTGTGTAGCCGCGAATAAGTAACAATCCGGGTTCTTTCTTCAGGGTTATTTGGCTCCCAGATGATGGCCGGTTTTTCGCCCATTGTTTCCAGGTGGCGATCAATACAATTCTCTGTGATGTTGAGTTTCGCGCCTTTAAACCATTCTACTTTCGGCTCAATAAAATTCCATTCAAGTACCTTATCCCATTTTTTTCGCCATTGAAAATTTTCGGCAATAGCTGCCCAGAATTCTTCAGGATTGTCAACACTTTTTTTGTAATCTTCTTTGTACTGTTCCAATGTTTTGATCTGATATGGATACTGCATGATTGAAATGGAATTTTAGAAGTTAATTTATTTTGAAAATAAGATTTTGGTTTTTTTGTTGATTTACTGTGGTCAAATTTAATGATTTGAAATTAAAATAGAAGGGAAAAACATCTCATCTTCTGATGTAGACTCTCGTTTTAGCCATTTATCAAATTTATTATCAATTGAATCATTAGCTCTTTTTCATCCTGTTCCTTTTGTGCCACCAACAGCGTCAATGCAGTGAGACCGTTATCATTAATTTTTACTTTCCTGTTTTTTTAAAAAGCGATGACGGTTTTTTTCCAGGAAATATATGTTCATTAATAGTAGCTCTTGATTTTGAAAATAACAAAGTCATCTGAATTTAACCTATGTTTCGATTCAAAATTTTTTTGTGAAAAATCAATTTTGGCATTATTTCTTGCTTTACTGTCTTATAATTCTTAATTCTACTTCTTTATTCCTTTTCCAATTCCTGTCTCTTCACCACCTCGGGAATCGATGGTACCATTGCCTTATACACCGCATCTTCAATTGCACCACGAATGTTGTATTTGTACAAATTATCACTTCTTGTCGGGTTCACGCGATTGCTGAGAAATACATATACCAAATCATATTTCGGATCTACCCAAATGCAGGTTCCTGTGTACCCGGTATGTCCAAAAGTAAGGGGTGAAGCAAACCTGGATGGATAAGGACGCACGTCAGTTGTCGTGTAATTATCTTTTTGCGGCTTGTCAAATCCAATGCCGCGACGACTGATGCTGCTGTTGTATGTGGTAAATAAATTTAATGTTTCCGGCTTTAAGTATCGCTTGCCATTAAAAGTTCCCCCATCCAAAAACATTTGTAAAAGTGCAGCAATATTTTCTGCACTGCTGAATAAACCTGCATGGCCGGCAACGCCGCCAAACATCGCAGCGCCTTCATCATGGACATCTGCATGCAAATGTTGATAACGGAAATAAGTATCGGCTTCTGTCGGGGCAACCAAATTGGTATCGAACCGGTTTCTCGGATTGAAACCAATGGAATGCAGCCCCATCGGTTGATAAAAATATTTATCGGCATATTTATCTAACCTCAATCCTGAAATAGCTTTTACAATATCTCCCATAAAAATGAAATCATTGTCGCTGTAAATATATTTATTGCCGGGAATCAATTTGCTGTCCAGGATACTTTGATTCATGGAGTCAGCATAATCGGTACGCAAATACAGGTTTTGGGCCACCCTCACACTAAACTTAGCTGAAGAATCCGGCTGAAAATATTGAGGCAATGGTTGTTTCGTAACTGGATCGATCGTTTTTCTATAAAAGACCACATCGGGAACAAGACCTGCCTGGTGCAGCAATATATTTTCAATATTCAGATTTTTCTTATCACTTTTTCTTACCCACGGTAAATAAGTCCCGAGGGTTTTATCAAGTTTTAATTTTCCTTCATCATACAATTTCATTACGCTCAATGTTGTTGCGCAAATTTTTGTTACCGATGCCATGTCAAAAATACTGTTCAATGTTACCGGTTCG
>JBQCFO010000351.1:0-3184 GCA_051959055.1 Ginsengibacter sp.
CGTTCCCGGCGGCATATCAATTACTAAATAATCCAGTTCGCCCCAATCCACATCCGATACAAATTGGCGAACGGCACTGCTTACCATCGGGCCGCGCCAAACCACGGCTTGTTTTTCATCGACCAACAATCCAATACTCATCACTTTAATTCCATAACGGTCTATCGGAACAATTTTCCCCTTCCCATTTACGTCACGCATTTTAGGCCTTTCGCCACGAATGCCAAACATAATGGGAACACTTGGCCCATAAATATCAGCATCCATCAGCCCTACTTTTGCACCGCCTGCAGCAAGCGCAAGGGCAAGATTGGCAGCGACAGTACTTTTGCCGACACCACCTTTTCCGCTTACGACAGCAATTATATTTTTTACGTCTTTCAGAACATCTTTTTTATCTGTGCGCAATGAAGTCGTTCTGCTGGTGAAATTAATTTTGATTTCAACGTCTTCATTTATCATGGTACGAATCGCCGTAAAACATCTTGCTTTTATCAGATCTTTCAAGGGGCAGGCAGGAGTGGTAAGGATTACGGTAAATGAAACGCTATTGTTTTCAATTTTAATATCCGTCACCATATTTAACGTTACCAAATCTTTTTTAAAATCAGGCTCTTCCACGGTGCTCAGTGCCTTCAATACATCATTCTCTGTCATGGTTCAATTTTTTGTTAAAAAGGAATAGTGCCTGCAAATTTAAACATTGATAACCTTACTTTGTTTACTCAAGCAGGAACTTTAGCAGGAAAATGCGAACTTTACATTTTAATTTATGAAAAGATTCATACCATATTTTTTCTTCCTTTTATTTGCGATTCCAGTCTCGGTAAAAGCCCAATTTGAAACTTATAAAGATTCGGTTGTGCAGTTATATGGAGTGGTCATGTCGGCCGACAGCCTGCAAGGTTTACCTTCTGTAAGTATTATGGTAAAAGGGCGAAACCAGGGAACTTTAACAAACGATCAGGGTGTTTTTTCAATCGTCGTTTTGAAAGGCGATCAATTGGAATTTACCAGTGTAGGATATAAACCAAAATTAGTAACGATTCCGAAAAACCTGGATGGCAATCAGCAAAGCATGATTCAGTTAATGGTACAGGATACAGTTTATCTTGCAGCCACGATTATCAAAAAATATCCGACACGACAGGAATTTGAACGCGATTTTGCAAACATAAAAGTACCGGATGACCAACAGGAAATAGCACGGCAAAATTTATCTGAAGCCAACCGCAGGGCTTTACTATCAGTTTATCCAACTGATGGCAGAGAAGCTACCAATTATTATTTTAAACAAAACCAAAGAAAATATTATTCTGCAGGCCAACTTCCGCCACAAAATATTTTCAATCCGCTTGCATGGGCAGAATTTATAAAAGCATGGAAGAGAGGAGATTTCAAAAATCAATAGGTGGCTCAGAGCACTCAAGCAGCCCGAACGTTCGGAGTGAACCATTCCGTAAAAATCGTTCAGGCCGCTAAAGGCAAGCGTCCCGACCGGAGTTTCAGACACCGGAAACAAGAATACACTTTATTTCTTCTTTTGCTACAAACATTCTTTAAAAAATAAAAAAAACTTCTGTGGATTAACAGAAGCCTTTAATAATTTTAAGCCTGGGGTAAGTTTTTCAGGATTCAAATTTCAACTCTTCACAGAGCAGGTTTTCAAGAGATATTTATTTTTTCTAAGGATTTAGATTCAAAAAAAAAGAAGTTGACTGATATCGGATTTTATTGGTTTTTCCTGGATTAAAGGACCCCGAATATGTCGGGAGTATTTTTCAATGGATTTGGATTCGATAAGATTAATGTTTGTTGAACATCAATCAACTTCTGAATGCAAAGATATACCGCTGCACATCGCTCCACAAGAGCACTACTGCTTTATTTTGCAGACATTATATTTACTGTCGGCATCGTAAATTAACGAGTGAACAAAATCGTAAAACTACGTATATCATCAAAACAAAAAGAAACTTTGTTACTGTTCATTTTTAAAATGATAAATGCTGCTTATTACTTTGTTTGCTGCCATTTAACACTGCCTTTTTTTCTATTATTTTTGTTTAAATAAAAAGTAAAATATGACGATACAAAATATCACAGTAATTGGCGCAGGAACCATGGGAAACGGCATTGCACATGTGTTTGCACAAAATGATTTTTCAGTAAATCTTGTGGATGTTTCTCAAAATCAATTAGATAAAGCGATTGCCAATATTAAAAAGAATCTCGACAGACAAGTAGCAAAAAATACTATTTCAGAAGAAATTAAAAGTAAAACAATAGAAAAGATCAGAACTTTTACTTCATTAAAAGAAGGCGTTCAATCATGTGATTTGGTAGTAGAAGCAGCAACAGAAAATATAAATTTAAAATTAAAAATATTTAAAGAGATAGATGAGTTTGCTCCGCAAAGTTGCATTCTTGCTTCTAATACCTCTTCCATTTCTATTACCAAAATTGCGTCTGTTACCAAACGCCCGGAAAAAGTTATTGGAATGCATTTTATGAATCCGGTTCCGGTGATGAAACTGGTTGAAATCATAAACGGTTATTCTACTGATAAAAAAGTTTCTGAATCAATCATGAATCTTTCAAAGCAAATCGGAAAAATTCCATGCGAGGTGAATGATTATCCGGGTTTTGTTGCTAATCGCATTCTAATGCCGATGATAAACGAAGCCATTTATGCCTTATATGAAAATGTCGCCGGTGTTAAGGAAATTGATACGGTTATGAAACTGGGAATGGCACATCCGATGGGACCGCTTCAGTTGGCAGATTTTATCGGACTGGATGTGTGTCTTTCTATTTTGAATGTTTTGTATGAAGGGTTTGGTAATCCTAAATACGCTCCCTGTCCGTTGCTTGTCAATATGGTGAATGCCGGAAACCTGGGAATAAAAACAGGTGAAGGTTTTTATAAATATGTTAATGGAAGTAAAGAATTAATTGTGCGTGGGAGGTTTGTATAGATGGTATGTAAATGTTGTTCAGATTTTTAAAGAACAATATTTTGTAACTTTGAATTAATGACAGCAGCCAACATCAGCCGCCACTATGCGAAATAATATTAGCCCACTATTATTAATACTGACTTTGGCAATTCTTTTTTTGGTCTCAAATACGTAAGTCATCCAATTAGCGCTCAAGAATTCATGAAAGAGATAAGGAAGTCTAC